>DASQKT010000311.1:0-15530 GCA_035630415.1 Skermanella sp. | reverse complement strand
CGATCCAGGACGTCGGCGAGAATCCCGATGGCTTGAATCGTATGGTCGTCATCGAGGCGCAAGGACGGCATGAGCGGCTCCGGTCAGGCTTTGATCCTGTTCTATCACGCGCGGCGGTGTCCGGTCGAGAGCGACGCACCCCTTTTTATAACAAAGTGCCCTGGTTACAGGGTGGCTGGACCTGCCACCCACATCCATCTTGATATGCATCCGGTCTGAACAAGACTTTAATCTGCCCTCACCGGCGGAGTATAGTCCTGCCCATGTCCGATCCGTTCCATTATGACGACCCGCTGAACGATGCCGTGCCAGCATACGCCCCATCGGCGATGCCGGCCGCGCAGCGTTATCCCTATCTGTCCGGCCTGAACGAGGTTCAGCGCGAGGCGGTCGAAACGCTCGACGGTCCCGTTCTGGTGCTGGCTGGGGCCGGCACCGGCAAGACCCGCGTGCTGACCACCCGGCTCGCCCACCTGCTGATGACGCGGCGGGCATCGCCGTTCCAGATGTTGGCTGTCACCTTCACCAATAAGGCGGCGCGCGAGATGCGCGACCGTGTGGGGGCGCTGATCGGCGCCCCGACCGAGGGCTGGTGGATGGGAACCTTCCACGCGCTGGCAGCCCGCATCCTGCGCCGACACGCCGAGCTGGTGGGCCTCAAGAGCAACTTCACGATCCTCGACAGCGACGACCAGATCCGGCTGATCAAGCAACTGCTGAAGGCCGAGGGCATCGACGACAAGAAGTGGCCGGCGCGTGCCGTACTGAGCGTCATCGAGCGCTGGAAAGACCGCGCCCTGACGCCGGACAAGCTGAAGCGGGAAGACGGCGGCGACATGGCCGGCGGCAAGGTCGTCCAGCTCTACCGCGCCTATCAGGAACGCCTTGTCAGCCTGAACGCCTGCGACTTCGGCGACCTGCTGCTGCACAATATCACCCTGTTCCAGGGCAATCCGGATGTATTGGCCGAGTATCAGCAGCGCTTCCGCTATTTGCTGGTGGACGAATACCAGGACACAAACGTCTCTCAGTACTTATGGCTGAGGCTTCTGGCGCAAAAGCACAAGAACATCTGCTGCGTCGGGGACGATGACCAGTCGATATATGGTTGGCGCGGGGCGGAAGTAGGAAATATTCTACGTTTCGAAACGGATTTCCCAGGCGCCAAGATCATTCGTCTTGAGCAGAACTACCGCTCGACCGGGCATATCCTTGCGGCGGCCGCAGGAGTCATCTCCAACAACCAGGGGCGGCTGGGCAAGACGCTGTGGACCCAGGCGGTCCAGGGCGAGCCGGTCAAGGTTCGCGCTCTGTGGGATGGCGAGGAGGAAGCCCGCTGGATCGGCGAGGAGATCGAGGCGCTTCAGCGCGCCAAGGTCTCGCTGAGCCAGATCGCGGTGCTTGTCCGAGCCGGCTTCCAGACGCGCGAGTTCGAAGAACGGTTCATCACGCTGGGCATGCCGTACCGGGTGATCGGCGGACCGCGCTTCTACGAGCGGCAGGAAATCCGCGACGCGATGGCTTACCTGCGGATAATGGTCCAGCCGGACGACGATCTGGCGTTCGAGCGGATCATCAATACGCCCAAGCGCGGCGTCGGACCCGCGACCATCCAGCAGCTCTATCAGCTTGCCCGCGCCCGTGGCATCCCGCTGACCGAGGCGACGTGGCAGCTTGTCGATACCGACGAACTGAAGCCCAAGATGCGCACCACCCTGCGCAACCTGATGACCGACTTCGACCGCTGGCGGATGCTGCTGGCGACCCGGCCGCATACCGAGGTCGTCCAGACGGTGCTGGACGAATCCGGCTATACCGATATGTGGAAGGCGGACAAGACGCCGGAAGCTCCGGGGCGGCTGGAGAACCTGAAGGAGTTGATCGTCGCCCTGGGCGAGTTCGAGAACCTCGGCGGCTTCCTGGAGCATGTCAGCCTCGTCATGGACAATGCCGAGGCCAGCGGCAGCGAGATGGTCAGCGTCATGACCCTGCACGGCGCCAAGGGGCTGGAATTCGACTACGTCTTCCTGCCCGGCTGGGAAGACGGGCTGTTCCCCAGCCAGCGGTCGATGGACGATACCGGCATCGCCGGCCTGGAGGAGGAACGGCGGCTGGCCTATGTCGGCCTGACGCGCGCGCGCCTGCGCGCCCATGTCAGCCACGCGGCGAACCGCAGGATGCATGGATCGTGGGTGACCGCGATCCCGTCGCGCTTCGTTTCCGAGCTTCCCGAAGAGCACATCGACGCGGAAGCGGCGGTCGGCCTGTCGTCGGCGCCGCAGCAGCAAGGCTTCGGCGGCTTCGGGGGGAGCGGTTTCGGAGGAGGTTTCGGGGGCTTCGGCGGCGGTGGGTTCAAACCCCGGCCTCAGCGTCAGGCTCCGGGACCGGTGATCGAAGGCAGCGCCTTCGAGGTAGCTCCGCGCAGGCGGCCGGACAAGGAGTTCGCTCGTGGCGCGCGTGTCTTCCACCAGAAGTTTGGCTATGGAACTGTCCGCGCTTCGGAGGGCGACAAGCTGGAGATCGAGTTCGAGCAGTCGGGCATCAAGAAGGTTCTCGACAGCTTCGTGGTGCCGGCGGATCAGGCGGGATGAGGGCGGGTGCGTACCTGCATCCATTCCCCGGCATCGTTTTTGCCGCCGAACTGACAGATTTTGAATGATAAGGTATGCGGTAGTGTCTCGTTAACGCTTCTGAAAATAGTCCCACTATTCAATAGTCTTCGCAGCGATCGTCTTGCCGGACGGTTTGGTGGGTAGGGTGCATGGTCAAGAATCGTCAGTTCAGCTATGAGACCCAGGTTTGCCATGAAGGCCGCTGGCTGATCCACTGCATCGTCCCGGAAGAGGAGGATGCGGTAGCGATCGGCCGCCGCCTCCTCACCGAGCCGGGAAATGAGGAAATCAAGGTGGTGCGCAACCGCACCATGCTGACCGGCTTCACCACGCGGACGGAGATCCTTCACGAGACCAGGGCACCCGTCAAAGAGAAGGCGATGGTGGTCAAGGGCCGGGTCGAGCGGTCGGTGGTCTGCCAGGAACCGGCGGACCTCTATACCCTCGAAAGCCGCATGATCATGGGCCGGCTTTTCCGGCTGTTCCTGGACAAGTATCAGGTCACGGCAACCGAACTGTTGCACAACTGGACTTATCTGCGGAAGCTGTCCGAATCCGGCAACATGATGAGCACGGCGGCCAGTCAGGTAGCGATGGCCCAGGCGAACGAGTTCAACATGCCGGCCAAGGACAGGATCAGGCATATCGAAGGGCTGATCCACCAAGGGATGACGAAGGCCAGGGACTTCTACGCCGAGCGCCGCCGGCTGCCCCGGTTCGACAAGGCCAACCTCGACCATGTCAGCCGGCGCATCCATGCCCGCGTCGGACCCGAAGACTATCGCTTCACGATGCTCTGCCTGCTGGGCCAGTACCTGATGGGATACGGGTCGATCGGCGGCAAGATGGAAATGATGCTGCACCTGATCACGGAGGACATGGACCCCGAAGTGGTTTCGATGTTCGAAGGCGTGATCGCCGATGCATTGGCGACGCCAGAGATGGTCAAGGACCTGATCGGCACCCACGCCAATCTGGCGCAATCGCTCTGCGCGCTGGCCGATTTCCTCAATGGCCGCTGCGACCCGGCACGGATCAATCCCAACCTCGCCAAGGTCGGCGAGCTGATCCAGCGCGGCGCCGGCGAGGGCTGCCGGACCGTGCTGCTGGAACGCCTGCTGTTCGAACTGAAGCGCGACCATCCGCTCGACCGCAAATGCCCGGAGGCGGACGGCGCGTTGCTGGAAAGCGTAGTCGAGCATCTGCGCGGCCCGGACGGCAAGCTTCTGGGCGGCGAGGTGGCGGAAGCCGCGATCTCCAGCCGCATGGTGCGCCAGCGTCAGGCTTTCCTGCGCGATCTGGGGATGGTCGAGGTGGCGGACCAGCTGCCGGGAAAATGGAAGCCGGGCGCCATCTGACGGCCGCTATCGCGCCGCTTCCTCCAGCATGGTGCGGATCTTCGTCAGCAGGGTCTTGACTGCGAACGGCTTGCTGATCAGGTGCGTGCGGGGACCGAGCGGCTCGTCGCCCAGGGCGGCATTGTGCGCGTAGCCGGTCAGGAACAGGACGCTCAGGTCTGGCCGCAAGCCCCGTGCGGTTTCCGCAAGCTGCCGCCCATTCATGCCGGGAAGCCCGACATCGGTCGCCAGCAGGTCGATCTTCATGTCGGATTCCAGTATCCGGATGGCGCCTTGGGCTTCGTGCGCCTCGATCACCCGGTAGCCCTTGTCCTCGAGGGTCTGGACCATCAGCATCCGGACCAGCCCTTCGTCCTCGACCACCAGGATGGTTTCGCCTTCGTTGGCGGCGGCCGGCTCCGGTGGAGCGGCCGCGATATCCGCCGCTTCGGCGGCGCTCCGGTGACGGGGAAGATAAAGCTTCACGGTAGTTCCATGCCCCTCTTCGGAGTATATCGCGACATGACCGCCGGACTGGCGCGCGAAGCCGTAAAGTTGGCTCAGCCCCAGCCCGGTTCCCTGACCGATCGGCTTGGTCGTATAGAACGGTTCGAACGCTCGGCTCAGCACGTCGTGCGGCATGCCGGAGCCGGTATCCGTGACCGACAGCAGCACGTATTGGCCCGGATGAAGCCCCAGTTGCCCGCTGACATAGGAATCGTCCAGGTGGCTGTTGGCCGTCTCGATGGTCAGCTTGCCGCCCGACGGCATCGCGTCGCGGGCGTTGATCGCAAGGTTCAGCAGGCCGTTCTCGACCTGGTTGGCGTCCGCCCAGGTACGCCAGAGGCCGCCGGCCAGGATCGCTTCGACCTGGATCGCCTCGCCGACCGAGCGCTGGAGAAGCTCCTGCATCCCGCCGACCAGCGCGTTGAGGTTGACGCTGGTCGGCGCCAAAGGCTGGCGCCTCGCGAAGGCCAGCAGGCGCTGGGTCAGCGTCGCCGCCCGGTCGCCGGCCTGCATCGCGAACCGGACATGGCGCAGGAGTTCGTCGTGTCCAGTCAGCTTGTCGCTCAGGATGTCCAGGTTGCCGAGGATCGCCTGAAGCAGGTTGTTGAAGTCGTGGGCGACGCCGCCGGTGAGCTGGCCCACGGCCTCCATCTTCTGCGACTGCCGCAGCGCTTCCTGCGCCAGCTCCCGCTCCGCCACCGCCGCCCGGACGCGCTCCTCAAGAGCTGCGTTCAGGGCACGCAGTTCCTCTTCCGCCGCTTTCTGGCCATCGATATCGACGGTGGCGCCGAACCAGCCGGTCACCTTGCCGGCCTCGGGGTCATCCTGTGCCGAGCCGTTCCACTGATGGAGCGGGTTTGCTCGGGCGACGAACCAGCGATAGCCGCCGTCGCGGCCGCGCAGCCGTAGTTCGACATCGTAGAACTCGCCCCGCTTCCGCGATTCCTCCCAGGTGGTATGGACGTGGTCGCGGTCGTCCGGGTGGACGGCATCCCACCACCCCAGGGGCAGGGCATCGGCGGTGGTCTGGCCGGTATAATCGTACCATCCGTCGCTCAGGTAGCTGAGCGATCCATCCGGATTGCCGAGCCAGACGGCGGTCGGCGCCAGATCCACCAGCATGCGGAAACGCCGCTCGCCCTGCTTCAGCTCCTCCTCCGCGCGGGCATGCTTCACTGCGGCCCAGGTGCGGTCCGCGATCTCGCGGATGAACACCAGTTCCTCCGCCGCCCACTCGCGCGGGCGATTGTCCTGGACCCAGAGGATAGCCGCGATCCGCCCGGCCTCGGCGATGGGCGCGCAGGCGAAGGAGCTGATACCTTGACCGTCATAGCCGGCGGTTCCGGAAGCGGTACGCGGGTCCAGGTTCACATCGCTGACCGCCACGACCTTCCCCGCCGTCAGATCGTCGGCGAAGTCGCGCCAGAAACCTTCCGCCTCCGGAATGGCGCCGCTGTGGGAATGGATGACGGAAAGGCGTTCCTCACCCTCGGCGATCTCCCCATATCCGACATCCGGCGCGTCGAGGGTCCGCGCCAGGATATCGGCGGCCGTGCGGGTGATCTCCGAAAGCTCCGCCACGTCGCGCAGACGGTCGCCGAACTCCAGCAGCGCCTCGTGCCGCCGTTCCGTCCGTTTTCGGTCGGTAATTTCCAGGAACAGCACCGCGACCCGCTCGTCGCCGGCTTTCCGTGCCCGCGCCTCGTACCAGCGGTCGGCCAAGGCCGGGATGAAGACCTCGAACCGAGTCGGCTCGCCCGTGTCGATGACGCGCTCGTAGTGCCTTATCAGTTCGACCGGGATGTCTGGGATCACGTCGAGAACCGTCCGGCCGACGGCGTCGGAGGCGGGGATGCCGGTGAGCGCCCCGAAGGCGGGGTTGACCTCGATGAAGCGGAAATCGCGCATCCGGCCTTCGCCGTCGCGCAAGGCTTCGCCGACGTAGAAACCTTCCTGCATCCGCTCGAACAGCCCGCGCCAGCGCGCCTCGCTGTCGCGCAGCCGGCGTTCACCGATGATCTGACCGGTCGTTTCGAAGCAGGCGCAGAACATTCCGCCGACCCCGCCCGACTCGTCATGGACGGGACTATAGGAAAAGGTGAACCAGGTATCCTCGGGATAGCCGTGACGCAGCATCCGAAGCGGCAGGTCTTCGTGGAAAGTCGCTTCGCCGGCCATCGCGTGGTCGACCAGGGGACCGATGTCGTCCCAGATCTCGGACCAGACCTCGGCGAAAGGCCGGCCGAGCGCCTTCGGGTGCTTGGCGCCGAAGATCGGCAGGTAGCCGTCGTTGTAGAGGAAGGCGAGCTGCGGTCCCCAGGCGACGAACATCGGGAACTTGGAATTGAGCAGCAGGCTTACGACGGTACGGAGCGATTGCGGCCAGGTTTCCGGAAGGCCGAGCGGTGACGATCTCCAGTCATGCGAGCGCATCAGCGCCCCCATCGTGCCGCCGCCCGACAGGAACCCGGCATCGGGACCCTTTCCAGGTTCACACGGGTCCGGCGTCGTCTCGTGGTGCTCCGTCAATGTCCCGGACTCCCTCCGCAATCAGGCTGAGCGGCCCTGGAAGCGGGGCGCTCGTTCTTTAACAACAGAGAGTTGAAATTGGTGAAGGTGCGGATGGCAGGCATGGTTCAGACCATATGGCCCGACCCCTGCCTAACACAATGCGCGGATCTTCGGCTTTTTGGAGTAAGTCGAAACTGAAACGATTGCCAGTCCCGGTGGTTGATTGCAGGTCAGTCAACATCAGGACCCCCGTCATCATGCAGCAGCGCTGGCCAGAGAGACTTTGGATCGTTCGCCATGGAGAAAGTGCGGGCAATGTGGCGCGGGACGCGGCAGACGCCGCTGGGCTCGGCCGGATCGACATAGAGGAGCGCGACGTCGATGTGCCGCTCAGTTCCCGTGGCGAGGAACAGGCGCAGGCGCTGGGCGACTGGTTCGCCGAGATGCCGGAGGACGAGCGGCCGGAGGTGGTGTTGACCTCGCCCTACGTGCGCGCCCGCAGGACCGCCGAGATCGTCCAGGCCGGCGGCGGTCTGCATGTCGACGTGGCGGACTTCCTGATCGACGAACGGCTGCGCGAGAAGGAATTCGGCGTACTCGACCGCCTGACCCGGCGCGGCATAGAGGAGGAGTTTCCGGATCAGGCGGAGTTCCGCCGCCTGCTCGGCAAGTTCTATCACCGCCCGCCTGCCGGCGAGAGCTGGTGCGACGTCATCCTGCGCCTGCGGAGCGCTTTGGACACCATCAGCCTGCACCATTGCGGACGGCGGGTGGTGATCGTCAGCCATCAGGTCGTCGTGCTGTGCCTGCGCTACCTGCTGGAAAACATGACGGAGGAACAGATCCTCGCGATCGACCGGGAAGGCGACGTGGCGAATTGCTCCGTCACCGAGTACCGCTTCAACCCTGACCTTGGAAAGATCGGCGGCATGGAACTGCGCCGCTACAACTTCGTGGCGCCGCTGCGTGAGGCCGGCGCTCCGGTTACCTCTGAGCCCGACGAAAACGTGGCCGCGCGATGAGCGAGGCCACCAGGATCACGCCGGAGCTGCTGCGCGCCATGCCGCTGCCGCAGCCCGCCGGTTCGACCGACAAGAACGCCAGGGGCAGCGTCCTGGTCGTCGCCGGCAGCGTCGAGGTACCGGGTGCTGCGCTGCTCGCCGGGATCGGAGCACTCCGGGCGGGGGCCGGCAAGCTTCAGATCGCCACCTGCTCCAGCATCGCTCCTCACATGGGACTGGCGGTGCCCGAGGCGCTGGTGCTCGGACTGCCCGAAACTCCCAGCGGCGGCATAGCGCCCGAAGCCGCCGAGTTGCTGTGCGAGCGGGCGAAGCGGATCGACGCCGTCCTGTTGGGTCCCGGCATGATGGACAAGGTTGCAGTGGCGGGACTGACGACGGACATGGTGAAGGGGCTTTCCGGACCGGCCCTGATCCTGGATGCCGAAGCACTGGTCTGCCTGGACACCCTGCGGGAAGCCCTGCGCGCGCGTGAGGGACGGACGATCATCACGCCCCATGCCGGCGAGATGGCAAGCCTGCTGGAGATCGACCGGGAGGCCGTGGAAGCAGATCCTCTCGCGGTGGCGCGGGAAGTCGCGGAACGGTTCCAGATGGTGGTGGCGCTGAAAGGCGGGACCACGCATATCGTCGATCCGGACGGCGAGTGCTGGTTCTACGAAAGCGGCAATGTCGGACTGGCGACATCCGGTTCGGGCGACACCTTGGCCGGCGTCGTGACCGGACTGGCCGCGCGCGGCGCCAGCCCCGCGCAGGCGGCGGTCTGGGGTGTCTATCTGCACGGTCAGGCCGGCAACCGGCTTGCGCGCAGCCTGGGTCCGATGGGGTTCCTGGCGCGCGAACTGCTGGCGGAAATCCCCGGCATCATGGCGGAACTGGCACATTGAGGGGGGCTGGCGGGACGGGGAGTGGCATCCCCGCACCGCTTCCTTGCTTAGAACAGTCCGATCGCCCATAAACGCCGCTTGCCTCCAACCCTGCGGCGTTCATTGTCATGTCCCCCATCCCCGATCTCTGGCGCATCGCGCTCATCGTGCCCGAAGCGCTGGTGGAGTTCTTCTCCGACGCGGTGGCCGATCACGTCGTATCGGTATCCACCTTCGAGATCGAGGAGGGCGGCAACTGGCTGATCGAAGCGATCTCCCACGGGGAGCCGGACCGGTCGTGGCTGACCTCGCGGGTGGCGGTCCTGGCCGAAGCCGTCGGAATACCGGAGCCGGAAATCACGTTCGAGCCGGTGCCGCAGCTCGACTGGCTGACCAAATCGTATCAAAGCTTTCCGCCGATCCGCGCCGGCCGCTGCTTCATCCACGGCTCCCATTTCGAAGGCAAGGTGCCGGCGTCCTCGATCGGCCTGCTGGTCGATGCGGCGACCGCATTCGGTTCCGGCGAGCACGCGACGACCTTCGGCTGCCTCGTGGCGCTCGACCGGCTTTCCAAGCGCTTTCCGGTCCGCCGCGCGCTCGACATGGGCTGCGGCTCTGGCATCCTGGCGCTCGCCATTGCCAAGCTCTGGCATATCCCGGTGGTGGCGTCGGATATCGATGCCGAATCGGTGCGTGTGGCCCGGCTGAACGCCCGGCGCAACAAGGTGGCGGATCTCGTCCATGCGGTCGGCGGAGTCGGGTACAAGGTGGCGGCGGTCCGTCGCGGCCGCCCCTACGACCTGATCGCCAGCAACATCCTGGCGCGGCCGCTGGCGCGGATGGCGCCCGATCTGCGGAAGGCGCTGCGGCCCGGCGGCTACGTCGTCCTTTCCGGGCTGCTGGACCGTCATGAGAACTGGGTACTGGCGGCTCACCGCGCCCAGGGGCTCCGTCTGGTCGGCCGGGTCCCGGTCGGGGAATGGCGGACGCTGATCCTTCGGGGGTGATCCTTCGCGGCGGAACCTTCGCCTGAACTGCGCGACCGTAAAACGGCGGTTTCCTGCCCCTTGACGCTTGCGCGCGTTCGAGGCCGGCTCTAGCCTTGCGCTTTTCCGCTATTTCCGCAACCACAGAAGAGGTTCGATCCGTGGACGGCATCGGTGAGGGTTCGAGCGGGTATGGCGGTGACCACGCCCTGGAGCGTCTGCTGGACGAGGCGGGACTGAACCGGACGGTCGCGGAGATCCGCGCGCTGGTGGCGGGCGTCAATGCCGCCCCCAGGGGAACCGATCCCGACGCGTGGCTGGACCTGTTCGACCAGCGGCATCTTACCGGCCCCTTGCGCCTTCAGTTGAAGGCTCTCCGCGACGAACTGGCAGCCGAAACCGGCAGCGGCGAGGTTCCGGATTACGCCGCGCGCGTCGCGGCCCTGCGGTCCGAGCTGAGCCGGCGCGGGCTTGCCGGGTTCGTGGTGCCCCGGTCCGACGAGCACCAGGGCGAGTATGTCCCGGCCCGCGCCGACCGGCTGGCCTGGATCTCCGGGTTCACCGGCTCCGCCGGCCTTGCCATCGTGATGCTGGACCAGGCCGCCATCTTCGTCGATGGCCGCTACACGCTCCAGGTCCAGGCGGAGGTTTCGGCCTCGCAGTACCAGTACAAGCATCTGACCGACGACCCCCACGCCGATTGGGCCGCATCGGTGCTGCCCCAGGGCGGGCGGCTGGGCTACGATCCATGGCTCCACCCGGTCGGCTGGGTAGAGAGGATGCGATCGGCGCTCGGCAAGGTGGGCGGCGACCTGCTGGCCTGTCCCGACAACCCGATCGACGCCGTCTGGCCGGACCAGCCGCCGGCCCCGCTGGCTCCCGTGATGCCCTACGACCTGCGCTACGCCGGCAAGCCGGCGTCGGAAAAACTGGCGGATGTCGCGGAGTCGCTGCGAAGGGCGGGGCAGACTGCCGTGGTGCTGACCCAGCCCGACAGCATCGCGTGGCTACTCAACATCCGGGGGGCGGACGTGCCCCATACGCCGCTTCCCCTGTCCTTCGCCATCGTCGACGACGAAGGGGCCGCCGACCTGTTTATCGACCGGCGGAAGCTGGTGCCGGGTCTGGATGAGCACCTGGGCAACCACGTCTCGATTCGCGAACCCGGCGAACTGGGAGCGGCGCTGGACGCGCTCGGCAACAATCCCGCCGTCAAGGTCCGGGTCGATCCCGCCACTTCGGCCGCCTGGATCTTCGACCGCCTGCTGCTGGCCAAGGCGCGGGTGGAGCGCGATTCCGACCCCACAGCGCTGCCCAAGGCGCGCAAGAACGATACGGAGCTTGAGGGGATTCGTGCGGCGCACCGGCGTGACGCCGTGGCCGTCGCCCGCTTCCTGGCGTGGCTGTCGCGGACGGCGCCCGAAGGCAAGCTGGGAGAGATCGAGGCCGCCGCGAAGCTGAAGCAGTTCCGGCGTGAGGGCGACCTGTTCCGCGACCTCAGTTTCGAGACGATTTCCGGCGCCGGCCCCAACGGCGCCATCGTCCATTATAGGGTGTCGGAGAAGACCGAGCGTCTGCTGACGCCCGGCAGCCTCTACCTGATCGACAGCGGCGCCCAGTATCTGGACGGCACGACCGATATCACCCGGACGGTGGCGGTCGGCGAACCGACGGCGGAGATGCGGGAGCATTTCACGTTGGTGCTGAAGGGACATATCGCCCTCGCCACCGCCCGCTTCCCCAAGGGAACCACCGGCTCGCAGCTCGATTGCCTTGCCCGGATGGCGCTATGGCAGAAGGGGCTGGACTACGATCACGGCACCGGTCACGGCGTCGGCAGCTATCTGAGCGTCCACGAGGGGCCTCAGCGGATTTCCAAGGTCGGGAACACGGTGGCGCTGGAGCCCGGCATGATCGTGTCGAACGAACCGGGCTATTATCGGACGGGAGCTTATGGCATCCGGATCGAGAACCTGATCGCCGTACAGCAATGCGCCGACCTGGCCGGCGCGGAGCGGCCGATGCTGTCGTTCGAGACCTTGACCTTCGCGCCGATCGATCTGGCGCTGGTGGAACCGGCGCTGCTTTCCCCATCCGAAATCGCATGGCTGAATGCTTATCACGCGCGTGTGCGCGAATGCCTTGCCGGTCTGCTGGATGCCGATACCGAACAGTGGTTGATTGAAGCGACCGATCCTATCACGGCATGATTGTGCATTATAATTAGATATCAATCTCAGAGAGATTAAACTTCCATCTGATGGGACACGGCAATTGCGCCGTGCCCTTCGCTGTGCCAATTTGCCGGCCACGCCGGCCTGCTTGGTTCGCATTAGGAGAATGGGCATAGCGGGCTGGGCATAAACGCAATATTTACGCTCCACCCGCATGGTTGAAACGCCGCATCCGGCCGAAGCCGTCGGGTCGGATGCAGCAAAGGTTCTTCTTTGAACTATGAGCGGCGCACCGGATCGGCGGTAATCCGGGCGTTGCTGGTGGATCGGCTGGGTTGCGGCGACTGAACGGATCGCGTCGGCACGGCCCTCGTCAACGGATGTATTTTGGAGCACACGATGAAGATCCTTGTGGTCGATGATTACGCAACCATGCGGCGTATTGTTCGCAACCTGCTGACGCAGATCGGCTTCAGCGATATCGAGGAAGCGGGCGACGGCGTGACCGCGCTTGCCAAGCTGCGCGAGAGCAAGTTCGGTCTGGTGATCTCCGACTGGAACATGGAGCCGATGACGGGCCTTCAGCTTCTCAAGGAAATCCGGGCCGACAACAAGCTGAACTCCACGCCGTTCATCATGGTCACCGCCGAGAGCAAGACCGAAAACGTCGTCGCCGCCAAGGAAGCCGGCGTCAACAACTACATCGTGAAGCCGTTCAACGCCGACACGCTGAAGCAGAAGATCACGTCGGTCATCGGCGCCTTCTAAGGTCTGACGGGGCAAGGCCGTGGATAAGCTGGTGCCGCTCACCGAGGACGAGTTCGAGCATATCGAGGACACCGTGGCGCGCACCGCCAAGGGGCGCGCCTTCCTGCGCCGCTACGCCCAGCGCGCGCAGGGCGGTGTCGCGGATGATGTCCGCATCATGCTCGACCAGATGCGCGCCCTGCTGAGTCAGAACTCTCAGGTCAGCGGCACTTCGTCGCATATCGAGGTATTGCGGCGCGAGCTGCTGGAAATGGCCGGCTCGATCGAGAAGGCCCGGCGGGAGGTGGCGGCGCTCCAGCCACCCGATGCCGGGAACGACCGCATCCTGTCGGCGACCAGCGAACTCGACGCCATCGTCTCGTCCACGGAGCGGGCGTCTTTCGATATCCTGAACTCCGCCGAGCGGCTGATGGACCTTGGGTCCAAGCTCCGCCGCAACGGGGCCGATCCCGAGATTTGTTCCGAGATCGAGTCGGAGGTGTCGAATATCTTCACCGCCTGCTCGTTCCAGGACATTACCGGACAGCGGACCAGCAAGGTCGTCAACGCGCTGCGCTATATCGAGCAGCGCGTCACGGCGATGATTGCCATCTGGGACGTCCAGGGCGTCAAGCCCAATACTGAAGTACCCGACGCCTTCGTCGATAAGCGGCCGGACGCCCATCTGCTGAACGGCCCGGCGCTGGAAGGGCATGGCGTCAGCCAGTCCGACGTGGACGCGCTGTTCGCCGACCCGCCGGAGCCTCCCGCTCCGCCGCCGAAGCCTGTGGTGATGGCGCCGCCTCCTCCCGCTCCGCCGCCGCAACCTGCATGGACACCGCCACCGGCGCCCGTGGCTGCGCCGGTGCAGGCTGCGGCTCCTCCGCCGGTCAAGGCTGCGAAGAAGGCAGCGGCAAAGCCCAAGCCTGTGGCGACGAAACCGGCTCCTCCGCCGGCGCCTCCCCCGCCACCCCCGGTCGTGGCGGCACCGCCGCCTCCGCCTCCTCCGCCGCCGGTGCCCAAACCGGCTCCTCTCCCTCCCGCACCACCGCCGCCACCCGCTCCGCCGCCACCCCCTCCACCGGCAGCGGCACCGGCGCCAAAGGCGGCGCTCGACCAGTCGGCCATCGACGCCCTGTTCGGATGATCGCCTGAACAGAATCACCAGCGGCGCGATTCAAATGATTTTAATACAATATGTCTACTTTTGACCGCGCAGTGAGGGAAAACAATCGACCGGGGCCTTCCGTCCGTGGTCGAAACAACGGCGAGAGCGACAGCGAATGACGGTCAAGACACCCATGCAAGGTGCGCGTAAGCCATTCATGGCCGAGTTGCAGAAGGCTCGCCGTGGGACGGCGTCCGGCACCGGCTCTCCCGAACCTTCGGGCCTCCTGGCGCTCGCGGCACCCGAGCCGGCAGCCCAACTGGCGCCTGTTTCGGTCGAGGTCGATCACACGCCGGTCCTGCGCGCCGTCGCGGAACTGCACGCCAAGTTCGACCGCTTCATGAGCCATGATCGTAGCGACATCGATCAGATCCAGATCGAGATCGCGGACATCTCCGGCCGCATCAAGGCGACCAAGGCGGAAATGGCGGCGCTCCGTCACCCGCTCGCCAGCGAGGACAGGTTCCAGCAGGCGTCGGAAGAGTTGGGAGCTGTCGTCAACGCGACCGAGGCTGCTACCAACACGATCATCACCTGCACCGAGGAAATCGAAGAGATCATTCACGAACTGCGCGCTCAGTTGCCGGAGGGCTATCAGTCCAGCCGCGTCAACGACATGAACGAAGCAGTCGTGAAGATCTTCGAAGCCTGCAACTTCCAGGACTTGACCGGCCAGCGCATCACCAAGGTCGTCCGCGCGCTCTCCTTCATCGAAGAGCGGGTCGAAGCGATGATGGGCGTCTGGAACAAGCGCGAGTTCGAGACGATGCCGCTGCCTCCCGGCATGGCTGCCAAGGACGGCGATCTCGACCTGCACGGCCCGAACAAGGTCGATCAGGCCAAGGGCATGATCAGCCAGGCAGATATCGACGCGCTGTTCGGGTAGGGTTCTGCGGGGGCGTCTCCTTGTCTTTCTTTCCCCCTCTCCACCCTCTTGGGGGGAGAGGGGCGGGGTGAGGGGGGATTCGACAGGAAAGCCCCCTGCCATGACCCCCCTCACCCTAGCCCTCTCCCCCCAAGAGGGTGGAGAGGGGACTAAGGGAAGAGGGCCGTCGTCACACCGTCAGGAACTTCCTGACATCCGCCTCCACCATGCCGGCCTTCGGGCCGGCCAGCACGACTTCGCCACGGTCCATCACGGCGAAGTGGTCGGCAAGGTCGCGGGCGAACTCGAAATATTGTTCGACCAGCAGGATCGCCATGTCGCCCCGGTCGCCGAGCTTCCGGATCACCGCTTCGATCAGCTTGATGATGGAGGGCTGAATACCCTCCGTCGGCTCGTCCAGGATGATCAGCCTGGGGCGGGTCACCAGCGCGCGGGCGATGGCGAGCTGCTGCTGCTGGCCGCCTGAAAGGTCGCCGCCGCGACGGTGCAGCATGCTCTTCAGTACCGGGAACAGCTCGAAGATCTCGTCGCCGATCTTGCGGTCCTTGCGGGGCAGGGGGGCGAAGCCGGTCTGGAGGTTTTCCAGCACCGACAAGCGCGGGAAGATCTCCCGGCCCTGGGGCACATAGGCGATGCCGCGCCGGGCGCGCTCGTGCGGGGACAGCTTGGAGATGTCCTGGCCTTCCCACATGATGCGACCGTGGCGGATCGGCTCCA
>DASQKT010000310.1:0-12685 GCA_035630415.1 Skermanella sp. | reverse complement strand
GCACGGCCAGCACCAGGATGCGCCAGTCGGGTTGCGCGGCGGCCATGACTGCCGCACCGGTGAACCACGGCAGCCCTTCGTAGCAGGCGCCGACCGCCGCATTGCCCCACCAGCCGTTCCGCTTCAGCCGGATAGGCGGCGCGCTGTAGGCCCAGGCGAGAGCCAGCCCGATCACGGCGGCACCCAGACCCCAGGGGCCGAGCCCGGTCGCGACCAGCAGCGACAAAGCCGTCCAGCCGAGAGCTATATAGAAGCCCCAGCGTCCGGGCAGCCGTCCCGACGGGATCGGCCGGTTCGGTTCGTTGATGGCATCGACATCGCGGTCGTACCAGTCGTTGACCGCCTGGCTGGTGGCGCAGATCAACGGGCCGGCCAGCAATACGCCGGCGAAGACCAGCAGCCAGCGCCCCTCGATCGGGACGCCGGAGGATACCACCCCGCAGGCATAGGCCCACATGGGCGCGAACCACGTGATGGGCTTCAGGAACTCGAGGACGGTGGAGGGAGCCGGGTGTGACATGCCATGAAGTATGAAGATTGACAGTTCCGTGTGTCAATCAGAAATGACAGACCCGGCACCCTCTTCCGTTTACACGTCCAGCAGGTCTTCGATCCGGATCGGCAGGTCGCGGATGCGTTTGCCGGTGGCGTGGAAGACAGCGTTGGCGATGGCCGACGCCGTGCCGACATTCGCCAGTTCGCCCAGCCCCTTGACGCCGGCCGGGTTCACTTCGGCGTCCTCCTCCGGCACCATGATGACATCGACTTGGGGCACATCGGCATTGACCGGGACGAGGTACTCGGCCAGGTCGCGGTTGATGTAGCGGGCGTGGCGGACGTCGATCTCCGTCTTCTCGTGGAGGGCCGAGCTGATGCCCCAGATCATGCCGCCCATCAACTGGCTGTGCGCCGTGCGGGTGTTCATGATGCGGCCACCCGTGAAGGCGCCGACTATGCGCGGCACCCGGATCTCGCGGGTGCGGGCATGGATGCGAACTTCAACGAACTCCGCCCCGAAGGCGGCCATCATCTTCTCGCCTTCCAGGCCGCCCTTCAGCGTGCTGGCGCCCTGGTAGAGCTTCTTGATCGCGTCGGGCGGAGCGCCCGGCGGAATCCACTCTGCGTATTCCTCGATGGCGCCGGAGCCCATCTTCTCCAGCACCGCCTTGACCGGCCCCTGGTTGGGCTGGCCGGCCGACTTGAACAGCTTGTCGCGGATCGCATCGCACGCGATCAGCACGGTCGAGCAGACGCTGGCCGTCGTGTTCGACCCGCCCGCCACGGGAGCCGGCGGCAGGGATGTGTCGCCCAGTTCGACCGTCACGGCGGCCAGATCGACTCCCAGCCGCTCCGCCGCCATCTGGGCGATCACGGTATAGGCGCCGGTCCCGAGGTCGTGGGCGGCGGTCTGCACCCGCACGGTCCCGTCGGCGGACAGCCTCACCCGCGCCGTCGCCGCCCCGACATTGGTCGGGTAGAGCGCCGTAGCGCAGCCCATGCCGTTCAGCCAGTCGCCGTCGCGCATGGAGCCGACGGCGGGGTTGCGCTTCGCCCAGCCGAACGCGGCCGACGCCTGATCGAAGCACTGCATCAGCGCGCGGCTGGTATAGGGATAGCCCTTGATCGGCTCCTTCATCGTGTCGTTGATCCGGCGAAGCTCCACCGGGTCCATCTTCAAGGCGACCGCCAGCTCGTCCATCGCGCTTTCCAGCGCATAGATATACGGCACCTCCGGCGGCGAACGCATGTAGCCGGGCGTGTTGCGGTCAGCGCGGACCATGTTGACCTTGGTAGCAACCGCGCCGTAGCCGTAGAGCCGGGCGGTTGCCTCCGTTCCGGCCACGACGTAGTTGTCGGGGCGCGACGTCACCTCCCAGCCTTCGTGGCTGAAGCCGGTGATCCTGCCGTCCGACCCGGCGCCCATGCGGATGTGGTGGCGGGTTTCCGCGCGGTAGGTCGCGGTCGTGTAGCCCTGTTCGCGGGTCACGACGCAGCGCACCGGGCGGTTGATCCGCTTGGCGGCCAGCGCCACGATGCCGGTGCGGGGCGTCATCGAACCCTTCGCCCCGAAAGCGCCGCCGACATAGGGGCTGACCACCCGCACCCTGGCGATGTCGATGCCGAGCTGCTTGGCGACCATGGCGCGGAAACCATAGACCGACTGGCTCGGCTCGTAGACGGTGAGCTGGTCGCCGTTCCAGACGCAGGTGGTCGAGAACAGCTCGATCGGGTTGTGGTGCTGGGTCGGCGTCGAATAGTCGACCTCGATCACCGTCGGGGCCGACCGCAGCGCCGCTTCGGCGTCGCCGACCGCCGGGTCTTCCTTATGGCTCTGTGCTTGGCCGACGGCGGGCAGCGTCTCCACACCAGCCGAACCGAACCCGGCGGAGGGTTGTTCGGCGTTGTAGGTCGCCTTGACCTTATAGGCGGCCTCGCGCGCCGCCTCGAAGGTGTCGGCCAGCACCAGGGCTATGATCTGGCCGTCGTGCCAGATCTTTGCATCGGCCAGCGGCGAGATCGAGGTGGCGGAACCGTTGCCGAACGGCAGCGGCTTGATGGCGCTTCCGACGTTGTCGTGGGTCAGGATCTCGATGACGCCGGAGACGGCTTTGGCCTCGCCAAGGTCCAGGGACGCGATGCTTCCGCGCGCGATGGAGCTGGTGACCAGCACGCCATGCGCCAGATTGGCGGCGGGGAAATCCGCCGCGTAGCGGGCCTCGCCGGTGACCTTCAGGCGCGCGTCGACGCGCGGCGCCGGCTGGCCCATGTTGCGGCCGGGTTCGGGAGCGGCAACGCTCATGTCAGATCTCCATCCGCTGCGTCTCGAGCAAGGCCCGGATCAATGTCTGCTTCGCCAGCGGCACCTTGAACGCGTTGTGTTCCTGCGGCTTGGCGCCTGCCAATGCCGCTTCGGCGGCGGCTGTCGCGGAGGCTTCGTCCAGCCGCTTGCCGCGCAGGGCGGCTTCGGCTTCGGTGGCGCGCCACGGCACGCTGGCGATCCCGCCCAACGCGATCTTGGCTTGCCGCACCGTATCTCCGTCCATATCCAGCGCCACGGCGGCCGACGACAGCGCGAAGGCGTAGGAGTCGCGGTCTCGGATCTTCAGGTAGCGCGACCGCCGGGTCCAGGGACCGGCGGGTACCTGGATCGCCGTGATCAACTCGCCCGGCTCCAGCACCGTCTCGATGTGGGGCGTATTGCCGGGCGGACGGTGCAGTTCGGCGAAGGGGATCAGCCGAAGTCCCTTCGGGCCGCCCGTCGTCTCAACGATGGCGTCCAATGCGATCAGCGCCTGGGCGAAGTCGCCGGGATACGAGGCGATGCAGTCGCCGCTGATGCCGAGGACGGCATGCTGCCGGTTGACGCCGCCGATGGCGGAGCAGCCGGAACCGGGCACCCGCTTGTTGCAGGGCCAGGAGACTTCGCGGAAATACTCGCACCGGGTCCGTTGAAGGACATTGCCGGCAAGGCTCGCCATGGTGCGGATCTGCTGGCTGGCCGCCAGCTTCAGCGAATCAGCGATGACCGGATACGACGACCGCACGGCGGGATGGGCTTCGGCCTGGGCCATCCGGACCAAGGCGCCGAACCGGATGCCGCTGTCGGTCACCTCGATCTGGCCGGCCCGCGACTTGGCCAGCGGATTGATATCGACCAGTTTTTCCGGCCGCATGACGTCCAGCTTCATCAGGTCGGTCATCGTCGTGCCGCCGGCGATGAACTGTCCGCCGGCCTTGACCGCCCGTTCCGGGCTGTCGGCGCGCTCGTAGAGGAAGGGTCTCATGTCACGCCCCTCTCATGTCGGACTTGGCCTGCTTCACGGCGGCGACGATGTTGGGATAGGCCGCACAGCGGCAGAGGTTGCCGCTCATGTATTCGCGGATGCCGGCGTCGGTTTCGGCATGGCCTTCGTTGACGCAGCCGATCGCGGACAGGATCTGGCCGGGCGTACAGTAGCCGCATTGGAAGGCGTCGTGGTCGATGAATGCCTGCTGCATCGGGTGAAGCTCGCCGCTCGGCCCCGCCAGACCTTCCACCGTCGTCACCTCTACGCCTTCGGCCATCACGCCGAACGTCATGCAGGACAGGGCCGGCGTGCCGTTGATCAGGACGGTGCAGGCGCCGCACTGGCCATGGTCACAGCCTTTCTTGGTGCCGGTCAACCCGACATGGTCGCGCAGCGTGTCGAGCAGCGAGGTCCGGCTGTCGATCGCCAAGCGGTGATTACGGCCGTTGATCGTCAGCGTGACGTTGACGGAGGTGCGGGCGTCCGGCGCTGCCGCCGCTGTCTGCGCCTGTGCCGGAGCGGAGGCCACAACAGCGCCGGCCACCAGCGGCAGGGCGGCGCCACCGGCGCTGACGCCCAGGAAGCCGCGCCGGTTGAGGGTGCCTTTTTCATCGTTCGTCATGAAGGGAGTCCGTTCGTTAAGACGGTCACATTCAGACGAGAACAGTTCCAAAGTCCGTCTTGTCACGCTCCGGCCAACTGCCGGTTTGACTTCCGCGCCGGCTTGTCCAAGATCGCCCGCAGTCGAACCAGTTCAAGACAGTTGAGGAGCACCCCCATGAGCGTAGAAATCGGTTCCCCCGCTCCCGACTTCACGATGCCGACGGACGGCGGCGGCGAGGTCAGCCTGTCGGCCCTGCGCGGCAAGAAGGTCGTGCTGTACTTCTACCCCAAGGACGACACCAGCGGCTGCACCAAGCAGGCCTGCGGTTTCCGCGATAACCTGCCAGACTTCTCGGGATCAGATGCGGTGATCATCGGCGTGTCCAAGGACAGCGTCGCCAGCCATGACAAATTCAAGAAGAAATACGAACTGCCCTTCACCCTAGCCTCCGACCAGACCGCCGGCGTCGCCGAGAAATACGAGGTCTGGAAGGAGAAGAGCATGTACGGCAAGAAGTACATGGGCATCGAGCGCTCGACCTTCCTGATCGACGGCGAAGGCGTGATCCGGGGAGCCTGGCGCAAGGTCAAGGTGGACGGCCACACCGAGGAAGTGCTGAAGGCGGCGAAGGCGATTTAAGGCCGCCCGTCCGGTCACCATTTCTTCGTCATACCCGAAGCAAGTTCTACAGGCGCTGAATTAAGGCGTCCCAGCGTGTCACGTAGACACTATCTTCTCCCTTTCCGTCATACCCGGACTTGATCCGGGTACCTCCTGGCGGAGGCGGACGGGAGGACTTCAACCTGAAGTCCTGATGTCACCCGTTAATCTCTTGAAAGGAGGTACCCGGATCAAGTCCGGGTATGACGGAAAAGGGGGCGAGCATTGCCGGAGCGTCGCAATGGAACGCCTATGTTAGCGCTTATGGGATCAAGTCCGGGTATGACGGAATTTGGGAGAGACGGCCTACGTTGGCGCCCGTGGGATCAAGTCAGGGCCGACCCTGCCGCGTCACCCCCGGTTGAGGATTTCCGCCGCCAGTTCCTGGATTTCCTCGGCGGCGCGGGTGCGTCTAGCCGATTCCGTGACGCTGCGGCCCTCGAACAGGGCCGCGGCGAACTGGATGCGGTTGCCGACATGGGTCCGCGCCACGGTGGCGCCGGAATTGGTCCCCATCGCCGTGATCCGCTCGATCAGGTCGTCGGCCAGCTTGGCACGGGGTGGGACCCGGTTGATGACGAGCAGGGCCGGCACTTTTTCCTCCCGCGCCAGATCCAGCGTCGGCTGGGTCGCCCACATGTCCATCGGGCTCGGCTGGACAGGAATGATCACCAGATGGGCCGAGCGGACGGCGATCCGCGCCTCCGTCTCCGCATGCGGCGGGCTGTCGATCACGACGACGTCGTTCTCCTGCGTCAGCCGCTCGACCGCCTGCTGGGTGCGCCAGCCGGTGATCTGGGTGTGGCCGATGCCGGTCTTGCCGTTCAACTGGTCCTTCCGGGTCTGGAACCAGCGGGTCAGGCTGCCCTGGGGATCGATATCGACGACGGCGACGCGAAGACCCGCTTCCGACCACGCGATAGCCAGATGCGCCGCCAGGGTGGTCTTTCCCGCCCCGCCCTTCTGCTGCGCCACGGTGTAAATTCTGCCCGCCATGCCCGCTCCGCTCACCGGCTATGCCGCCGATTATCATTGAAAAAAAGCCGCATACGCCGCAGCAACGGCATAGTGCATCCAGAA
Organism: Skermanella sp.; assembly: GCA_035630415.1. Classification (GTDB taxonomy): domain Bacteria; phylum Pseudomonadota; class Alphaproteobacteria; order Azospirillales; family Azospirillaceae; genus Skermanella. The sequence goes on along the minus strand of DASQKT010000310.1, from coordinate 6,553 downwards.
CCACAACAGGCCAAGGGTGGTGTTTGGCTTTCGCAAGCCGGAATAACACTTTACTAGTATGAACATGAGCAAAATCGTCAACCCTGAGATCGTCAGCCCTGGGCGCAAGCCCGAACTGGTCCCGCCGACCGACGCCAACATCGCGCGGGCCGCCGGCCTGCTGCGCGCGGGCGAGCTGGTGGCGTTCCCGACGGAGACGGTCTACGGCCTGGGCGCCGATGCGACCGACGACCGCGCCGTCGCCAGCATATTCGAAGCCAAAGGCAGGCCCCGCTTCAACCCGCTGATCGTCCATTTCCCCGACCTGGGCGCGGCAGAAGCCGTCGTCCACTTCGACGAGCGGGCAGAAAAGCTGGCGGAAACCCTGTGGCCGGGTGCGCTGACGCTGGTGCTGCCGCGCCGAACCGACAGCCCGCTGTCGCTGCTGGTCAGCGCCGGACTGGAGTCGGTCGCGGTCCGCGTCCCCAACCACCCCGTGGCGCGCTCGCTGCTGAAGGCGGTGGGGCGTCCGATTGCCGCACCCAGCGCCAACCGCTCCGGCGCCGTCAGCCCGACGACGCCGCTGCACGTCGCGGAAAGCTTGGGCGACCGTGTCGGCCTGATCCTGGCCGCCGGCCGCTGTCCGATCGGGCTGGAATCGACCGTACTCGACCTGACCGGCGCCGACCCCGTCCTGCTGCGCCCCGGCGGCGTCACGCTGGAAGAGCTTGAAGCCCTGCTCGGGACGAAGGTCCGGACGCCGGAGCACCAGCCGCCCGACACCGATCCCGACGCGCCGAAGTCCCCCGGCATGCTCGCCAGCCACTATGCTCCCGGCTGCCCGGTGCGGCTCGGCGCGCATGATGCCGCCGCCGACGAGGCGCTGCTGTCGTTCGGCCCCGATACCTTCGTGCGCGGCGGGGCTGCCCGGCTGAACCTGAGCCCGCAGGGCGACCTGTTCGAGGCGGCAGCCAACCTGTTCGCCATGCTGCGTGCCCTGGACCGGCCGGAGCATTCGGCCATCGCCGTCATGTCCATCCCCGAACAGGGTTTGGGCGTCGCCATCAACGACCGCCTGCGCCGCGCCGCGGCTCCGCGCGGACCGGTCACCCTTCCCGAACAGCCGCCAGCCCCCTGATAGCAACATGCCCGAAACCAAGAAAATCGACCCCACCCTGCTCGACCGCCTGCGCGCCATCGTCGGCCCTTCCGGGCATATCGACGATCCCGCCGACATGGAACCTTACGTGGCCGAATGGCGCGGCCGGTATCGCGGGGCGACCCCGCTGGTGCTGCGCCCGGCCTCCACGCAGGAGCTGTCGGACGTGATGCGGACCTGTGCCGAAGCTGGCGTTCCGGTCGTGCCGCAGGGCGGCAACACTGGGCTGGTCGGCGGCTCGATCCCGTCCGCCGACAACAGCGAAGTGCTGATCAGCCTGTCGCGGATGAACAAGATTCGCGAGATGGACCCGCTGAACTACACGGTCACGGTGGAGGCCGGCTGCGTGCTCCAGACGCTCCAGCAGGCAGCATCCGACGTTGACCGCCTGTTCCCGCTGAGCCTGGGGGCCGAGGGCACCTGCCAGATCGGCGGCAACATCTCCGCCAACGCCGGCGGCACCATGACGCTGCGCTACGGCAATACCCGCGATCTGGTGCTGGGCCTGGAAGTCGTACTGCCGGACGGGCAGATCTGGAACGGCATGCGGCGGCTCCGCAAGAACAACACCGGCTACGACCTGAAGCACCTGTTCATCGGGGCCGAGGGCACGCTGGGCTTCATCACCGCCGCCGTGCTCAAGCTGTTCCCCCGGCCAAAGCAGGTCGAAACAGGCTTCCTGGCGGTCCGCGACCCCGACGCCGCGATCGAGCTTCTGGCGAGCCTGCGGTCCGCCAGCGGCGACAGCCTGAGCGCCTTCGAGCTGATGCCGCGCATCGCCTTGGACTTCGCGCTCAAGCACGTCGCCGGCACGATCGACCCGCTGTCGGGGCCGTTCCCCTGGTACGTGCTGCTGGAACTATCCACCGGCACGGGAGGCGACGCCTTCCGCGAGACGATCGAGGAAGCGTTGGGCGAGGCGATGGAGGCCGGACTGGTCCAGGACGCTACCCTGGCGTCGAGCGAGGCGCAGGCAAAGCAGCTCTGGTTCATCCGCGAGGCCATCGTCGAGGCGCAGAAATACGAGGGCGGCTCGATCAAGCACGACATCTCGATCCCGGTGTCCTGCGTCGGCAGCTTCATCGCCCAGGCGACCGAAGCGGTCGAACGGACGATCCCCGGCGCGCGACCGGTCCCGTTCGGCCATGTCGGCGACGGCAACATCCACTTCAACGTCAACCAGCCGGTCGACGCCGACACTGAGGCCTATCTGGCCCAGTGGGACAAGCTGAACGAGGTCGTCCACGACATCGTCCTGAGCATGGACGGCTCGATCAGCGCCGAACACGGCATCGGCACCTTCAAACGCGAGGAGCTTCAACGCGTCAAGTCGCCGGTGGAGCTGGACCTGATGCGGCGGATCAAGGCGACCCTCGACCCGCAGGGGTTGATGAATCCGGGCAAGGTGCTTTGAACCTCACGGGCCAGTAGACCTCACGGGGCCGTCGTGCGCGTGAAATTCAGTCCGAGGACTTGGAGCACGCCGGCTCCCGGAGCAACCCCGCCGCCGGGCGTGACGGTCAGCACCGGCGTTCCGGGGGCGATGCCGGGCGGGCAATGCAGCGCTTCGGTGAACAGGATGTGCCAATTGGTCCGCACGCAGTAGGTACCCGACCTCACCCGCTTGCCATAGGCCAGCAGCCCCGCCGTATTGGCCCAGACCGCAACCCAGTCCCTGGTGTTGTCCAGGTCCAGCACGGCGGGACCGGGTTCGAACTCGACCAGCGCCCGGTGCGCTTCCGGAATACCGGCGACGCTGTCGGTCGGGCGCCGGGGACCGAATGCGAGCAGCAGCGCCGCGCTCAGCACGGCGGCCAGCGCCAGACGGCCATGCCAGCGGATATCCATCGTCTTATAAAGCGCACAGACCGTCACCGCCGTCAGCAGGCCGGGTACGGCGCGGTAGAAATAGATGATGTAGGCCTGATCCAGGAAGTCGACGGCGAAGACCGTGTAGAACAGCACGGCCAGGGTCGATGCGGCCAGAACCGCCAGGAAGCCCAGGCGTTCACCAAGGTCGCGGCGGTCGCCCCCGCCGGTCCTCAGCAGGACCCACATCAGCACCGCCGATGGAACGAGCATCGCAGCACCACCCCAGCAGGCGAAGACATAGGTCAGGCTGGCCGCCAGCGAGTTCGAGTGGCGGGCGCTGCCGTATCCGGCGTATTGCCCCAGCGGACCGGGAAAATGCAGCAACGTCTGAGCGATGGGCGGCAGCAGGAACACCGCCACGATGGCGGCGATCAGGTGCTTGCGGTAGCGCGGCACCGTTTCGGGCGACACCAGCTTCGGCCAGACCTCGTCGGGCAGCCAGCGCGTCGCCGACAGGTGAACCAACGCACCGATGACGATCATCAGGCTGATGATGCCGATGAACGAGGCATGGCCGTGGATCAGGAAGCCCCCAGCCAGAGCCAGCGGGACAAGCGCGTCCAGGCGCCCCGAGGCGACCCGCGCCAGAGCCAGCGTGAAGACGGCGAAGGGCGCGAAGTAGAGGAACGGCATCCAGATGCCGAATAGGAATCCAGGCTCGTTCAGGAGGGTATAGGCGACGAAGGTGGCTAGGCCCGACGTCGCGGCGCCGGCCGAACGCGAAAACCTTGCAAGCAGAAGCCAGAGCAGCGAGAGCCAGCCGGCGTTGAGCGCCGCCGTTCCCAGCATCTGGCCTCCCATCGGGCTTGGGGTCAGATGCAGAAGATCATGGAACAGGTATTCGCCAGCGGCCATGACGTAGAAATAGGCCGGTCCGGGATGATTGAATCCGACGCGCGAATAGTTGCCGGTCAGCAGGATGCTCCGCTTGGCGTCGAGGACCAGCAGTGTATTTGCCGCCAGATCGCCATATTCGAAAAGGAGCTTGCTGGTCGAAGGCAGCCATCCGGCCAGCATCAAAAGCGCCACGACCAGGAAAACGCCGCCGGCAAGATGCCATTTCGGCTCGGACTTCAGGATCGACATTTCCAACTCTTCCCCGACGCATATCATGTCGTTCTGCATCAAGTGAGAAGCAGGATGACTTCACTTGCCGGCAAGAACGTTGTCTTTCCCATGCCGGCACCGGCAAGGATGACCAAACAGCATGGTCTTATGCTTTCAAAATTGACAATCCATTAATATTCAACCGATTGCGACAAAATAACGCTTTTCATAGATGTGAATTCGTCGCGATAAAAACTGAATCAAGGTGGATACTGTCGATGACCAAATATAAAGTTTGACAAAACCCTTCTTATCGTCAAGTAAAGGTGCACATTACAGGAGATTTAATTAATGATTGTTAAAGAGTTTTTACAGTTTCTTAACTCCAGGCCGTATGCCACAAATCTTAGCTTTCTCATTTTTATATTTTTGACCTATCTTTTCCTATTCCTGGCCCATCCCGCTCTGCCCCATGACACCGTATCCGGCTGGTGGGAAATGTGGGACCAGAGCTGGTACATAAAATCCGCCGGCGCGCTTTCCCGGATCGATCTAAGTCCAGCGGAGCACTGGTACTTTCCGGGATACGCCCTGCTCGGCGCTGTCTTCTACAAATCGATGCCGGCCCATGCATTCTTTTTCCCCAATGCGGTCTGCCTGCTCATCACGGCACTCTGCTTCGTCAGGATATCGCGCCACTTCGGCGTCAGCACCGTTGCCGCATCGGTGGTATTTACACTCAGCACCGTTTTCAACGGCGTCATCATGGAACAGTTCGTGATCCCGTGGAGCACGACTCCTTCCTGCGCCATCATCTACATCATCATCACGCTCTTTCTCAACCGGACGGAAAACTCGCTGAAGTTCTTCCTGACCGGATTGCTGGCCAGCGCCGTCCTGATAATACGCCCGACCGACATGATCTCCACAGCCCCGATCTTCGTCTTCCTGACGGCGCATGCGGCCATCGATATCTTCAGGAGCGCCGGCAACCGCCGCGGACCGGTCTTCCCGGCCACCCTTGCGTTCCTGGCCGCCGGCGGCATGACCGGACTATCGTGCGTAGTCCTGGTCTATCATGCGGTCTATGGTTGGTCCGTTTCCCCTTATCTCGCCATATCCCAGGATATCGGGTTCATTTTTTCCGCCCTGCCGATCAAGCTCTATGTTCTGTTCATCGATCCGACTGCCCTGTTCGGCCAGGGCACTGCCATACTCAAGGCGTTTCCCTGGATATTCCTGTCGCTGATCGGGATCGTATGCTGTCTGCTGGAAAGGTCGCGTCTTTCCATCGTCGCGGCCTGCGTCCTGTTCCACATCATGTTTTATGCCTGCTATGCGGACTTGCTGCCGACCAATATCTGGCACTTCAAACTTATCCATTATCTGAAATGGACATTTCCTCTTCTCGGGCTTTTTGCCTGGGTGGCGGTGAAGAACATGTTTACCGGCCGGCAGATCACTGTGCCTGCCACCGCCGCGATTTGCCTGCTTTGCCTGCTCTCCGTCCGCATCGACCTGGAACGGGTGGATGCCGTCTCCGGGGCCGCCTCGCCGGAAGGTTTCCAGGCCTCGTTCGCCGATATGGGAGAGATCGCCGCCATCGATATCCCGATGACGGGTGGAAGCGTGAACAGGTTGGACAACTGGCCATTGAACCTGGACGCCGACGGGAAAAGCCTGCGCCGGTATGCGGAGTTTCTGTCCGCCCCGCAACTCTTCGGGCTGAGGATCATCCTGACCCGGCCGGTCCGTGCCGCGACGATCGCCGGCGGCTTCGATCCCTCCGGTGCGATGACCCCGACCGGCAAACCGCCGATAGGCCGGCGCTTCAGTGTCGGTTTCGGCTGGCCCTGCTGGCTTCCTCCTTACGAGTGCACGGCGCCCGATGCCGCCTGGGCCTTCGAACTGCGGGACGGCGAGCGGATCGACTTCCGGAGTGGCGGCAACAGCATTCACTACGCCATCAAGGGCTGGAGTGGGCAGGAGGGCTGGGGAACCTGGACCGAAGCTAGCAAGGTGTCCCTCAAGCTTCCCTTAGCCGTCGCGACCTTGCCGTCCGGCCAGGATCTCGAACTGACGATCGAAGCCAGCGCTTACGGCAGTCCGACGCATCCGCACCAGACCGTGCGGGTGATCGTCAACGACGAAGATATGGGCAAGCTTTCATGGGAAGCGGCGAACGGCCCGCAGACAATGGCCGTGAAGATCCCGAGGCAGACGGCGGCCAAGCAATATCCGGTTTCCGTCGCCCTGGACCTGAACGATGCGACATCGCCCAAGGCGCTTGGGACTTCCCAGGACCCGCGAAAGCTGGGCCTGGGAGTCCGTGGGATGATGCTGAAGACCGTGCCGGCGCCATAAAGTCGTGGAAAAACGTTTAGGCCACCCGCTCAGGCCGGCTTCGACGCTCAGGCCGGCCTCGACGGAGAACCGGCGGCAGCTTCGTCATCGTCCGCCCCCTTTCCTACTTCCCAGCGCGGCGTCTTGTCGAAG
>DASQKT010000309.1:0-4034 GCA_035630415.1 Skermanella sp. | reverse complement strand
GCGATCTCGTTCTCGTGGTGCGGGAAGATCAGGTCCAGCCCGCCGCCGTGGATATCGAAGGTTTCCCCCAGATGCTCGGCGGCCATGGCCGAGCACTCGATATGCCAGCCGGGGCGTCCCCGTCCCCACGGGCTCGGCCAGCCGGGAATGTCGTCCGAAGAAGGCTTCCACAGCACGAAGTCGGCGGGATCGCGCTTATAGGGCGCCACTTCCACCCGAGCGCCCGCGATCAGTTCGTCGCGTGACCGGCGGGAGAGCATGCCGTAGTCGGCCATGGAGGGGACGCTGAACAGGACGTGGCCGTCCGCCTCATAGGCGTTGCCCTGGTCGATCAGCTTCCCGATCATGCGGACCATCTGGGCGATGTGGCGGGTCGCGCGTGGCTCGATATCGGGCGGCAGCGCGTTCAGCGCCGCCATGTCCTGGTGATAGGCTTCCGTCGTGCGGGCGGTCACGCTGTCGATCTGCTCACCGCTCTGGCTCGCCCGGTCGATGATCTTGTCGTCCACGTCGGTGATGTTGCGGACGTAGCGGACCTCTGGATAGAGGTGCTTGAGCAGCCGGTACAGCACGTCGAACACGACCACCGGCCGCGCGTTTCCAATATGGGCGTAATCATAGACGGTCGGGCCGCAGACATAGAGGCCCACCTTGCCCGCCACCAGCGGTTCAAAATGTTCTTTCCGGCGGGTGAGCGTATTGAAAAGATCGAGCGGCACCGGGTTTTATCCTTACGAAACCTGTCCGGCGAGCCGGGCGCTTGCCCGTTCGCGGCCTATCAGAGGTAACAAATTCTTGAGTTCCGGTCCATGATCCAGGCCTGTGAGAGCCTGACGCAGGGGCATGAACAAAGCCTTTCCCTTGCGGCCCGTGGCGGCCTTGACGGCATTGGTCCAGGCGCCCCAGGTCGTGTCGTCCCACGGCTCCGGCGGCAGCAGCGACGCGGCTGCGGCGGCGAACTCGGCGTCTTCGATAACGGGCTGGATCGGCTCCCGTGCTACATGCCACCACTCGGCGATGTCGTCCAGGCGGGACAAATTGGCCCGGACGGCGTTCCAGAAAACCTCGTCCACCCCCGCATAGCCCTTGGCGGCGAGCCGCACGGCGATGGCTTCGAAGGGGGTCGCGTGGAGCACGCGGGCGTTCAGGCGCTTCAATTCTTCCGGGTCGAACTTGGGTGCGCCCCGCGACACCTTCGCCATGTCGAATTCCGCCACCAGCTCAGACAGCGTCAGCCGGGCTTCGATGGCGTCCGAGGTGCCGAGCTTCGCCAGCAGGCTGTTGATCGCCATCGGCTCGACGCCCTCCTCGTCGCGCAGATGGGAGATGCCGATGCTGCCGAGCCGCTTGGACAGGGCAGCGCCGGTGGCGTCGCTCAGCAGCGGCAGATGCGCGAAGGTCGGCACGGGACCGTCCAGCGCCTGCCAGAGCTGAATCTGCACGGCTGTGTTGGCGACGTGGTCTTCACCCCGGATGACATGGGTGATGCCAAGCTCGATATCGTCCACGATGGACGACAGCGTGTAGAGGATGCGGCCGTCTTCCCGGATCAGGACCGGGTCGCTGAGGTCGCGGCCATGGAAGTGCTGCGGCCCGCGCACCAGATCGTCCCATTCGACCGGATCGTGCCGGAGCAGGAAGCGCCAGTGCGGTTTGCGCCCTTCCGCCTCCAGCCGCGCGCGGTCCTCGTCGGAAAGCTTGAGGGCCGACCGGTCGTAGATCGGCGGCAGGCTGCGTCCGAGCAGGCTCTTCCGCTTCAGCGACAGCTCTTCCGCCGTCTCGTAGCAGGGATAAAGCCGGCCGGAGCGCTTCAGCGCTTCCATCGCCAGATGGTAGCGGTCGAGGCGGTCGGACTGGCGGGCAAAACGGTCCCAATCCAGGCCGAGCCAGCCCAGGTCGCGCTCGATCCCGGCGGCGAATTCCGCCGTCGAGCGTTCCAGATCGGTATCGTCGAGGCGCAGCAGGAAACTGCCGCCATTCGAACGGGCGAACAGCCAGTTGATTAGCGCCAGACGGATGTTGCCGACGTGGAGCATACCGGTGGGACTGGGAGCGAAACGGACGGCGACGCTCATGGGGCTCGGCTCATGGGGAATGCTGTTCTATCCGGAAACCAGGGCCGGACCGATAGCACACCGTGAGCCTGTGTGAAATGACGGAAACTTCCGGCCGGGATTACTTCACGTCCACCTGAAGCTTCATCTTGGGGTGGATGCCGCAGAAGACGTGGTAGGTACCGGCCTGGGTGAAGGGCAGGCTGACGTGTTCGCCGGGTTCCTGATAGCCGCTGTTGAACTCCAGGTTCTCATCGAACACCTGGATGTTGTGCGCGCGGGTGTCGTGATTTTCGATGGTGAGCGCCTGACCGGCGCTGATGTGGACATGCCGCTCGCTGAACTGCTTGTTCTTCTGCACGATGGTCAGGGTGTCCGAGGCGTCGGTCGCGCTTGGAGCCGATGCCGTCAGGCTGTCGGCCGCCGTGGCGGGATCGGGGCTGAGGGTGTGCAAGAAAGCCACGAGATCCTTGATGTCGCGATCGCTCAGCGCATCGATCCTGGGAAGGTCGGGCGACAGCGTCGGGCGCTGGACGATGCCGCTGCGATAATGCTCCACCACCCCCTCCAGCGTACCGATTGACCCGTCATGCATGTAGGGCGACCGGTCGGCGACGTTGCGCAGCGTCGGCGTCTTGAACGCGTGGTTCAGTTCCGGAACCTTGATGATGGCGCCCCGGCCGAGGTCGTCGCCCGGCAGGCCGATGTCGTGGAACGCATGGTCGGTGAACTGCCAGCCGGAGTGGCAGGAGACGCACCCCGCCGGCCCGGTGAAGACGTCGAAGCCGCGCTTCGCCTCCCGGCTGATAGCCTTGTGGTCGCCGGCAACCCAGCGGTCGAACGGCGTGACGCCCGATACCAGACTGCGCTCGAACGTGGCGATGGCCTTGGCGACCGTGTCGGGCGTGATCTTCGGGTTCTGGGGGAAGGCACTGGCGAAGAGGCCGGAATACTCCGGCTTGGCTTCCAGGGTCCTGACCATGCCGTCCAGGGTCTGGTTCATTTCCAGGACGCTCTGGACCGGACCCAGCGCCTGCTCTTCCAGGCTGGCCGCCCTGCCGTCCCAGAAGAACAGCTCGCCCCAGGCGCCGTCCTGAGCGGACGGGGTCCGCCGGCCGAGCATGGTGCCGTCAAGGGCCTCGTGCCGGGCGACACCGTCCTGCCAGCCGGAAACGGGCGCATGGCAGGTAGCACAGGAGCGGGTTCCGTCGCCGGACAGGGCGGTGTCGAAGAAAAGCTTCCGCCCCAGTTCGACCTTCGCCTTGCTGTAGGGGTTGCTGTCCGGATACGGGACCGTCGTGGGACGGACGAAGTCGGCGAGCACGGAAGCTGCGGCTGGATCGAGCGGCTTTCCGGCAGATGCCGGCAGGGGAGCCAGGGCGCTGAGCAGGATAAGGACGGCTAGGGAACGCATCGGCTTCTCGATCACGCGGCAGGACAGTTGGACGTGACCGGAAACATAGTGCAAGTCAGTCGCATTTGCGATGCGGCGGATTGGCAACGCTTCTGATTTCAGGCCCGTAGGATTTCAGGCCCGTAGGATTTCAGGCCCGCAGCATTTCAGGAAAGCGCCGCGAAGCTGTTGGTGATCGGCAGGCGTTTTGCCGGACCGGGGCGGAGCCTGACGCCGGGAGGCGTTTGGCGGCGCTTGTATTCGGCACGGACCACCATCCGCCAGACGCGCTCCAGCGTAATGAGGTCATGGCCGCGCTCCTGTATGGCGGCAATTTTCATGTCCTGATCGATCAGGCAGCGAAGAATATCGTCGAGAATGTCATAGGGCGGCAGGTTGTCCACGTCCATCCGGTCCGGCTTCAACTCGGCACAGGGCGGACGGTTGATGACGTATTCCGGGACTACGCGTCCGGCGGGACCGTGGACGCCCTCGGGCAAGGCCCCGTTGCGCCAACGGGCCAAGGCGATGATATCGGTCTTGTAGAGATCGCGGAAGACCGCGAAGCCGTTGGAAACGTCGCCGCT
>DASQKT010000308.1:0-3513 GCA_035630415.1 Skermanella sp. | reverse complement strand
GGATGTATACCGCCAAACAGTCCGGCAAGGACTGCGTCTGCGCGGGTGAGGAAGCCCTGCCGAAATCACTGGAACCAAAGGAACTGGAATCGGTCCGACCTGTCCCCTGCCGTCATTGTCCCAGCGACTCCTGCCTGACAGCGGAACCTGACGCCTTCGCCTCCGGATGGGCGAACTGCTTGATCATCAGGGCCGCCGCCGCGATCAGGCCCGGTATCGCCAGGATCGTGAAGATCTCGCTGAAGGTCAGTTGCCGGCGGGAAAGCTCCGCTACCAGGAACGACCCTGCGATGCCGCCGAAGCGCCCCAGGCCCAGCATCCAGGCAACGCCGGTTGCGCGCCCGTTGGTCGGGTAGAAGCCGGCGGCAAGGGCCGGCAGCGACGACTGCGCGGTGTTCATCAAGGTTCCGCCGACGAACACGACCACCACCAGCAATCCGAGATTGCCTGCGACCTGACCAATGGCGTAGATGGCGAAGGCCGTCAGCACGAAGCCGGTGGCGATGATCTTGTTGGCGTTGTAACGGTCCATCAGCCATCCGAACAGGATGGCGCCGACGCCACCCAGCGGGAACAAGGCCGAGATAAGCGCCGCGTTGTGCTGCTCCAGTCCTGCATCGCGGAACAGGATCGGCATCCAGTTGATCAGCGCGTAGAAGATCACCAGCCCCATGAAATAGGTGATCCACAGCATCACCGAACCGACTGCGTAGGAGCTTGAGAGCACGACGCCGATGCCGCTCTTGCCCGCCGGCTGAGCCATCGTCGCTTTCTCGCTCATGACGAAGGAGGTAGCGTTGGCGGCGGATGCCGAGATGCGGCGAAGGACGGCGCGGATACGCTCGACCGGAGCGTTCGTCGCGACCATGTAGCGGACCGATTCCGGCAGCAGCACGAGCAGCAGCACCGTAAGGATCAGCGGAGCCACTCCCCCCAGTATCAGCACGCTGCGCCAGCCCCAGATCGGGATCATCCAGGCCGCCAGGAAACCACCGAACGCGGCGCCCAGCGGAAAGCCGCAGAACATGGCATTGGTCAACGTCGCGCGCCTGCTGTCGGGGCAGTACTCGCTCATCAGGGTGACGGCGTTCGGCATGGCCGCACCAAGCCCAAGCCCGGTGACGAAGCGCCAGACGACAAGATGGTCCAGTTCAGCCGAGAAGGCGGAGGACAAACAGGCGGCCCCCATCACAAAGACTGAGCCGACCAGCACCTTCTTGCGGCCGAACCGGTCGGCCATCGGCCCCGACGACAGAGCGCCGAACGCCAGCCCGAACAGGGCGGCGCTGAGGACGGGCGCCAACGCCGGGCGCTGCACGCCCCACTCCGTTATCAGCGAAGGCGCTATGTAGCCGATAGCCGCCGTGTCGAATCCGTCGAGCAGGACGATGAAGAAACACAGGGCGAAGGTCAGCCACTGGTAAGGCGAAAACGGATTCTCGTTGAGAAAGTCTTGAACGTCGACACTGCGTTCCGGCGGCATCGGTTTCCCCCATTCATATTGTCGTTGTTTCTCAAAGCAGCATTTGGCTCACCCGATCGGCATGCCCACGTAGTTCTCCGCCAGCATCGTGGCCGCTGCCCGCGAGTTCACGACGTTGTTCAGCTCGGATATCTGAAGCCGGTTCTGAAACGCATCCTGGTCGGGAAAGCGGTGGAGCATGGACGTCATCCACCAGGAGAAATGCTCCGCCCGCCATACCCGCTTCAAAGCGATGTGCGAATAGGAGTCGAGCTGATCGCGGCTGCCAGACCGGTAGAAACCGGCAAGCCCCCGGCTAAGCACGACAACGTCGCCGACGGCGAGGTTCAGCCCCTTGGCTCCCGTCGGTGGCACGACATGGGCGGCGTCGCCGGCCAGGAACAGCCTGCCGTACTGCATCGGCTCGAACACGAAGCTGCGCATGCCGATGATGCCTTTCTGGAAGATGCGCCCTTCGTTGAGCTGTGATCCTTCCGCAGTATCCAGCCGGGCGTGAAGCTCCGACCAGATGCGGTCGTCGGACCAGTTATCGACGCTGTCCTTGGGGTCGCACTGGAAGTAGAGCCGCTGGACATCGGCGGAACGCGTGCTGACCAGGGAGAAGCCGCGCTCGTGGTGGGCGTAGATCAGTTCTTCGGAAGACGGCGGCGCCTCGACCAAGATGCCGAACCAGCCGAACGGATAGATCCGGGAATACTGGCTTCTCTTGTCTTCAGGGATGTTCGAGCGGCACATGCTCTGCGAACCGTCGCAGCCGGCGACGAAATCGCAGGCAATCTCCCGCTGCTCGCCGTCCTGGGTGAAGCGGATCGCCGGCCTATCGCCGTCGATACCGTGCACGCTGACATCGCTGACGCCGAACAGGATCTCCCCGCCAGTCTCCAGCCTTGCCTTGACCAGATCCTTGATGACTTCGTGCTGGGCATAGACGGTGATCGCCTTGCCTCCCGTCAGGTCGCTGAGGTCGATGCGGTGCCCCTGCCCGTCGAAACGCAGTTCGACACCGGTATGGACGAAGCCTTCCCGCTTCATCCGCTCGCCTACACCGATCTCGGTCAAGAGATCGACGGTCCCCTGCTCAAGAACGCCAGCGCGGATCGTGGACTCGATCTGTTCGCGGGTCCGTGTTTCCAGAACGACGGAAGAGATGCCTTCGAGATGCAGAAGATGAGACAGCAAGAGACCTGCCGGTCCCGCTCCGACGATGCCGACCTGGGTGCGCATCAGCCTTTCCTCCATGATGTTTTTGCTTACAACAGGGCGGCTGCGCATTGCGTCAGCGGCTACCCCGGAAAATTGACGTCAGGATAGCGGCTTAAGACGAACCGTGAATGGACAGATCCGTCTAGTCCTGGCATTTTTCGAACATTGGTTAATGTTCGCCATACAAACAATCAGGGCTGAGCGAAAGCGGGGCTGGATGACCGGCGGGATACCGACATATGAGCTGTATGGCGAAGACAGCGCGGCGGCCGATCTTGACATCCTGCACTGCGAAACCATCGCCGCCCGCAGCACCCTTCACGCCGGCCTGATAAGCCCGCACCGGCACGCCAACCTGTTCCAGCTGTTCTTCCTCCGATGCGGCACGGTGCGGATGACGCTGGACGGCAACGATCTTGAGCCGCCTACTCCCTGTGTGCTGGCGATCCCGTCCATCACGGTCCACGGCTTCACCTTTACCGGCGTCGATGGCTGGGTGCTGACGATGCCCGACGTCCTGATCGAGCGGCTGACGGCACATGCGCCGGACCTCTCACCCCATCTCGATAAGCCTCACATCGTGGATGCGCAGGATCAGGACGTGGAAGCGCTGTTCAGCCGTATCGCCGATGAATTCAGCGATATCAGGCCGGGACGACTGCTGTCGATCCAGGCCTGCCTTGAACTGATTCTCGTCTGGCTTGCCCGGAGACTGCTGGTCGAGCGGCAAGGTGGCGGCGCCGTGCCGAGCAGGGCGGAGACGCATGCCAGGCGTTTCAGGCAACTGGTAGAAACGGGATTTAGAGAGCAACGCCCGCTCGACCGCT
>DASQKT010000307.1:0-2035 GCA_035630415.1 Skermanella sp. | reverse complement strand
GCACCGCATGCTGGGAGAATACACCTTCCACGTGGAGCCGGGCGCCGAACTGCTGTTCTGCGAGAACGAGAGCAATCCCTACGCCTTCGGGATGCCGCCGGAAGCGGGCGTCTACAAGGACGGGCTGCATGACAGGATCGTCGGCGGCTGGAAGGATGCCGTCCGGCCCAAGGGGCCGGGGACTAAGGTCGGGGCGTGGCATGTCCGGACGCTGGAGCCGGGGGAGAAATGGACCGTCCGGGTCCGGCTGATGCGCGGCCACCCGATCCTGCCGCCGTTCACCGGGTTCGACGCGCTGGTCGATCTGCGCCGGGCGGAGGCCGACCGCTTCTATGCCGAGTTGCAGAAGGATATCGAGGACGAGGACGCCCGGCTGGTGCAGCGGCAGGCCTTCGCCGGCATGATCTGGAACAAGCAGTTTTACAAGTTCGACGTCTACCGCTGGCTGCGCGGCGATCCGACCATGCCGCCGCCTCCGCCGGAACGGCAGCACGGGCGGAACTCCGACTGGCGGCACCTGTCGGCGGAAGACATCATCTCGATGCCGGACAAGTGGGAATATCCGTGGTTTGCGGCGTGGGATCTGGCGTTCCACTGCGTGCCGCTGGCGCTGATCGACCCGGCCTTCGCCAAGCAGCAGTTGCTGCTGCTGACGTCCGAAGACTACATGCATCCCAACGGCCAGATCCCGGCCTATGAATGGCATTTCGGCGACGTCAATCCTCCCGTCCATGCCTGGGCGGCGTGGCGGGTGTTCGAGATCGAACGGGAGATGGTGGGAGGGCGCGGCGACCGGGTCTTCCTGGAGCGCATCTTCCACAAGCTGATGCTGAACTTCGCGTGGTGGGTGAACCGCAAGGACGCGCAGGGGCGCAACGTCTTCCAGGGCGGCTTCCTGGGGCTGGACAATATCGGGGTGTTCGACCGCAGCCGGCCGCTGCCGACCGGGGGCTACCTGGATCAGGCCGACGGCACGGCCTGGATGGCGATGTTCGCGCTGAAGCTGATGCGGATCGCGCTGGAACTGGCGCTGGAAGACGATGTTTTTCAAGATATTGCGAGCAAGTTCTTCGAGCACTTTCTTTACATCGCACAGGCCCTGAACAACATCGGCGAGCGCGGCATCGGGCTGTGGAGCGAGTCCGACAAGTTCTTCCACGACGTGCTGAACCTGCCGGACGGCACGATGCACGAGCTGAAGCTTCGCTCCATGGTCGGGCTGATCCCGCTGTTTGCGGTCGAGACGATCGAGCCGGACATGCTGCGCCGGCTGCCGCGCTTCGCCCGGCGGCTGGACCTGTTTCTCAGCCGGCGCACCGACTTGGCCGACCTTGTTTCGCGCTGGGATGAACCGGGCGTGGGCGAGCGCCGGCTGCTGTCGTTGCTGCGCGGGCACCGGATGAAGCGGCTGCTGGTGCGGATGCTTGACCCGGCGGAGTTCCTGTCCGACTACGGCATCCGGTCGATGTCGCGGGTCCATGCCGATGCGCCCTATGTCTTCGAAACGGAGCACGAGAGGATCAGCGTCGGCTACGAGCCGGGCGAGAGGCAGACCTATATGTTCGGTGGCAATTCCAACTGGCGCGGACCTGTGTGGTTTCCGATGAACTACCTGATCGTCGAGGCGCTGGAGCGGTTCCATGGCTATTACGGGCGCGATTTCCTGGTGGAATGCCCGACGGGTTCGGGGTGCAAGATGCCGCTGCACGATGTCGCGGATGAGATTTCGGTGCGGCTGACCCGGCTGTTCCTGCGGAACGAGCAGGGCGTCAGGCCGATCCATGGCCGCGAGCACCGCTTGCAGGCCGACCCGCACTTCTCCAGCTATATCTGGTTCCATGAGTACTTCCATGGCGATACCGGCGTTGGGCTGGGAGCGTCCCATCAGACGGGTTGGACGGGACTGGTCGCCAACCTTCTGCACAAACACGGACGGCGGCGGAGCTGAGAACCATCCGAGCGGGGTACTGAAAGGATATAACTTTTGTACGGGGCCAAGATGCGGTAATCAGTCACCTGCCGCACTGCGGCATGG
>DASQKT010000306.1:0-12016 GCA_035630415.1 Skermanella sp. | reverse complement strand
CATGGCGTATCCTTTCGCGGTTGGCGAGTCAGCCCTCGGCGGCCTTGGCGTCACAGCCCGGAGGCGGTGCTGATCTCCGCGATCTCGTCGGCGATGGCCTGCGCCACGGTTTGCCGCCGGGACGGTTCCATCCGGTCCCTTATGGCCGATATGCTGATCCCGGCGACCGGCGTTCCGTCCTTCCGAAGGATCGGAACCCCGACGGTGCAGATTCCCGCAACGACCAGGCCGTCAACCACGGCATACCCGAGTTGCCTCGTCGCTACGATCATCGGCCGCAGGACATCGTCCGAAATACCGTAGCCGCGTCTGGCGGGCCGTCCGTCGGCCATGATCCGGTCGACTTCAGCATCGGGCAGCGCCGCGAGCATGGCAAGGTTGATCGCACCGATGCCGAGCGGGCGTCGGTCTCCCACGTTCAGGGCCAGGGACTTGATGGGAAACGGCCCTTCGATGCGGGCCACGCAGACCGCCTCGTCGCCGACGCGCACGGACATATAGACGACGTCCCCGAACCGTTGCGCCAGACGGTGAAGCGCCGGCTGAAACAGCCGGACCAGTCCGTGCCTGTTCTCCGCCGCGCGCGCCCAGCCGACGATCTTCAGGCCGACGAAGTAACGCCCCGTCGCCTCGTCCTGATCGGCCAGCCGGTACGCCACCAGACCGGACAGCAGCCGATGGGCGGTGGCCTTGTTCAGTCCGGTGACTCGGCACACGTCGGCCAGTTTCAACCCGTCGTTCGGGCTGGTGCTCAGCGCCGACAACAACAGGTCGAGACGCGCGATGCTCTGATGCGTACCGCCATCCACGGCGGACCCGATCACATCTTTCATCTGAATGACTTCTCCTAAGTTCGCGCGAGAGACCTTGACTCGATGTGGGCTACCCCTTTAGAGTATCGTTTAACATGATGGTGTCTCATTAAACAAGACGTTTTAGCGGCGTTCCCCGGTCGTGACCGCCCGGTGACAGGAGTTTTCGTCAATGCCCAGTCCCTCCGCCAGTACGACCAGAAGTCCGGCCAAAAGCGGCGATCCGCGCCGCGTCGCGATCGTAACAGGCGGCAGCAATGGGATCGGCGCCACCATCGTCCGCCAGCTTGCCGCGCGCGGCATGCGCGTGGTCAATCTCGACCGGGCGCCGCAGCCCGACGGCATGCCGGCGGACTTCCATCAGGTGGATCTGCTCGACGAGGCGGCGACGCGCGCGGCCCTGGCCGCCATCACCGCCGGAAATCCGGTCGGCTGGCTCGTCAACAATGCGGGGATCGCCCTGCCGGCGACGCTGGAAGACACAAGCATGGACGATTTCCAGCGCGTGATCGCCGTCAATCTGCGCGCCGCCATTCTCTGCGCCCAGGCAGTCCTGCCGGGGATGCGGGCCGCCGGGCATGGACGGATCGTCAACATCACGAGCCGGGCGGCGTTGGGCAAGGAACTGCGGACCGCCTATTCGGCCGCCAAGGCCGGCCTGATCGGCTTGACCCGGACCTGGGCGCTGGAACTGGCCCCCTTCGGCATCACGGTGAACGCGGTCGGTCCCGGCCCGATCGAAACAGAATTGTTCAAGAGCGCCAATCCCGCCGAAAGCGAACGGACGCAAGCACTGATCCGCGCCGTTCCGCTCCAACGCCTCGGCCAGCCCGAGGACATCGCCCATGCCGTCGGCTTCTTCCTGTCGGACGAGGCATCCTTCATCACCGGACAGACCCTGTTCGTCTGCGGCGGA
The DNA here is from genome assembly GCA_035630415.1 of Skermanella sp. Classification (GTDB taxonomy): domain Bacteria; phylum Pseudomonadota; class Alphaproteobacteria; order Azospirillales; family Azospirillaceae; genus Skermanella. The sequence goes on along the minus strand of DASQKT010000306.1, from coordinate 10,288 downwards.
TTGAGCATCGGCCAGGGAATGGCGGCGTAGCCTCATCGCGAACCCGGCTCGCCGGACCCCATACCAGCAACAGCTACCCGCCCATGTCGGCGAGGAGATTTCATGCTTCAGGAAATTGCTGAACCTCAGGAAATTACCGGCGGCGAGGCCATCGCCCGGATGATCCAGGCCTTGGAGGGCGGCCCCATCTTCGGCATGGGCGGCTTCCAACTGCTGCCCTTCTACGACGCGGCGCGCCGGCTGGGGCTGTCGCACCACCTGATCAACGACGAGCGGGCGGGTATCTTCGCCGCCGACGCCTACGCCAAGGTGTCCGGCCGCGTCGGGCTGGTCGATGCCACCGTCGGTCCGGGCGCCACCAATCTGGTGACCGGGCTGGTCGAGGCGCTGAACGCCGGAACTCCCATCGTGGCGCTGGTCGGCGACACGCACCGCGACCACTCCTGGAAGAACATGACCCAGGAATGCCGGCAGGTGGACATCCTGCGCCCGGCCTGCAAGGAGATCATCCGAATCGAGACGGTGGAGCGCATCCCTGAACTGATGCGCAGGGCCTTCGCCGTAGCGACCAGCGGCCGGCCCGGCCCTGTCGTGGTCGATATCCCGGAGGACGTGAGCCACGGTACGGCGGTGTTCCCGGCCGGCAGCTTCACGGCGCCCGCCGCCAACCGGTCCGCTCCCGCCCTGCGCTGCCGCGCCGACGCAAGATCCATCGCCGAAGCCGCCGGCATGATCGCCGGGTCCCGGCGTCCGATCATCCTGGCCGGCGGCGGCATCCATCTGGCGGACGCCGCCGAAACGCTGACCGCCTTCGCGAACGCCTTCAACATTCCCGTCGCCCACACCCTGACCGGCAAAGGCGCCCTGCCCTGCTGCGATCCGCTCAGCGCCGGGCTGTTCGGCCGCTACGACCGCATCGCCAACGCACTGATCGAGGATGCCGACCTGATCCTGGCCATCGGCTGCAAGCTGGGTGAGATCGCCACCAAGCGCTACACGGTGCCGGAGCCGGGCAAGACCATCATCCATCTCGACAACGTGGCGGAGGAGTTCGGCCGCACCGTCCAGCCGGCGCTGGCGCTGTGGACGGACGCCCGGCTCGGCATCGCGGACCTGCACGCGGCGCTAGCCAGTAATGAGACCGGCGACGGCATCGGCCTCCACGCCCTCAACGCCGATTGGGCGGCCGAGGTCCCCCGCCGGATGGCGGCGTGGCGGGCCGACGTGGCGGAGCGGCTGACCTCCGACGAGGTGCCGGTCAGCATGGCGCGGCTGATGACCGAGATCAACGCGGCCCTGCCGGCCGACGGCATCCTGGTCGCCGACGGCGGCTTCGCCGCCCATTGGGGCGGGCTGCTGTTCGACACCAAAAAGGCCGGACGTGCCTTCGTTCCCGACCGGGGGTCGGCATCGATCGGCTACGGCCTGCCCGGCGCCATGGGGGCGGCGATGGCCGCTCCCGGCCGGCCGGTGTTCAGCCTGACCGGCGATGGCGGCTTCAACATGATGCTGGGCGAGCTGGAAACCGCCCGCCGCCTGGGGCTGACCTTCACCGTCATCGTCGTCAACAACGCCGCCTCGGGCTACGTCAAGGCGCTCCAGCACCTCGTCTACGGTCCCGGCTCCTACCACGCTTCGGACCTGTCGGAAACCGACTACGCCGCCGTCGCCACGGCCCTCGGCTGCACCGGCATCCGGGTCGAGGACCCGGCCAAGCTGGCCGGCGCCTTGCGCACGGCGCTCACGACCAGCGGGCCGACCGTGCTGGACGTGGCCGTGACCCGCGACCCCGCCCGCATGCTGCCCGGCGTCGATAACCGGGCCGTCGTCATCAAAAAGGGCGACCGGATCGCCTGAACCAGAACCGAACCAGGAGGAACACCATGGACAGAAGGACTTTCCTTGCCTCGACCGCCGCCGGCGTGGCGTCTCTCGGCATTATCACCCGCCGCGCCGACGCGGCCGAATTCGTCTACAAGTTCGCCAACAACCAGCCGGAAAGCCACCCGACCAACGTCGCCGCCACAAAGGCGGCGGAGCGCATCCGTGAGCAGAGCGGCGGCCGGCTGGATATCCAGATATTCCCCAACAACCAGTTGGGCAGCGATACCGACATGTTGAGCCAGGTGCGCTCGGGCGCGCTGGAGTTCTACATGCTCTCCCCGCTGCGGCTCGCCAACATCGTTCCCGACGCCGGCATCAGCGGTCTAGGCTTCATCTTCCCGGACTACGACGCCGTGTGGAAGGCCATGGATGGCGAGCTGGGCGCCTTCGTCCGCGCCCAGATGCCCAAGGCGGGGCTGGTCGCCATGCCCAAGATCTGGGACAACGGCTTCCGCCACGTCACCACCAGCAACCGGCCGGTCCACAGTGCCGCCGACCTCAAGAACCTAAAGATCCGGGTGCCGACCACCCAGATCTGGATCTCGCTGTTCAAGGCGCTGGGCACCGCCCCCACCGGCATCGACTTCGCCGAGCTGTATTCCGCCCTCCAGACCAAGGTGGTGGACGGTCAGGAAAATCCCCTGTCGATCGTCAAGTTCGGCAAGCTGTACGAGGTGCAGAAGTACTGCTCCTACACCTCGCACATGTGGGACGGGTTCTGGTTCGTGGCGAGCAAGAAGCAGTGGGACCGGCTTCCCGCCGACCTGCAAGCCATCGTCAGCCGAAACGTCGACATGGCGGCCGACGAGCAGCGCGTCGAGATCCGCGGTCTCAATGAATCGCTCGAGGGCGACCTGCGGAAGCACGGCATGGTCTTCAACGACGTGGACGTGGCTTCGCTGCGGAAGACCATCACGGATATCGGCTACTACACGGAATGGAAGGGCAAGTTCGGCGCTGAGGCATGGGGCCTGCTGCAAAAATATACCGGACTGGCCGGCTGATGCACGCCCTGGACGACGCGGCCGGCGCACCGGCCGGGACCCTGGGCGCCTCCGCCTGGGCTCCGCTCCGCCTTGTCGATGCCGGGATCGGCAAGGCGGTCGAACTATTCGCGGCTGTTCTGATCGTCGTGGAAACGGCGATCCTGCTGTCCGGCGTCGTCGCCCGCTACGTGCTGCACGCCCCGCTCACGTGGTCCGACGAGCTGGCGTCGATCCTGTTCCTGTGGCTGGCGATGACCGGCGCGGTCATAGCGCTGCGCCGGGGCGAGCACATGCGCCTGACCCTCCTGGTGAACGCGCGCGGCGGGATCTACCGCAAATGGCTGGAGCCGCTGGCCGGCGTCGTGCCGGTGATCCTGCTGGGCGCCCTGCTGCCGCTGGCGCTCGAGCATATGGAGGACGAGGCGCTGGTGATGACGCCGGCCCTTGGCCTGTCCCATTCCTGGCGGACCGCCGCGATGGTGGCCGGGATCGGGCTGATGCTGGTGACGGCGGCCGTTCGCCTGATGGCTCGCGGCTTCGACCGCCACACCCTGCTGGTGATGGCGCTGACGGCGTCGCTGGCCGCCGGGCTGTTCGCGCTGAAGCCCATGTTCGCCGGGCTCGGCTATTACAATCTCCTGATCTTCCTGCTGGGGCTGGTGATCGTCAACGTCGCGGCCGGCGTGCCGATCGCCTTTTCCTTCGGCATCGCCACGCTGAGCTACCTGACCTTCGCCACCCACGTGCCGCTGTCGGTCATCGTCAGCCGCGCCCAGGGCGGGATGGAGCATCTCGTCCTGCTGTCGGTGCCGCTGTTCATCGTCCTCGGCCTGCTGCTGGAGATGACCGGCATGGCCCGTGCCATGGTGGGAGTGCTGGTGGCGCTGCTGGGCCATGTGCGCGGCGGTCTGTCGTATGTCCTGCTGGGCGCCATGTTCCTGGTATCGGGCATTTCCGGCTCCAAGGCCGCCGACATGGCCGCCGTGGCGCCCGCCCTGTTTCCCGAGATGAGGAAGCGCGGCTACAAGTCCGACGAGTTGGTGGCCCAGCTCGCCACCTCGGCCGCCATGTCGGAGACCATTCCGCCCAGCCTCGTGCTGATCACCATCGGGTCGGTCACCGACGTGTCGATGGCCGACCTGTTCACCGGCGGCCTGCTTCCGGCGTTCGTGCTGTGCCTGGCGCTGGCCGCCCTGTCGCGCTACCGCTTCACGGGCGACGACCACCTCCACGCCCCACGCCCCTCGGCGCGGAAGATCGCCAGCACCCTGGTCATCGCCCTGCCCGCCCTGGCGCTGCCCTTCGTCATCCGCGCGGCGGTGGTCGAGGGGGTGGCGACCGCGACCGAGGTCGCGACCATCGGCATCGCCTATGTCGTGGTGTTCGGAACGCTGGTCTACCGCTGCCGCGACTGGAGCCGCCTGTTCCCGCTGCTGGTCGAGACGGCGTCGCTGACCGGCGCCATCCTGTTCGTCTTCGGCATGGCGTCGGCCATGGGCTGGGCGCTCACCCAATCCGGTCTGTCGCGCCAGTTCATCGCCATGATGACGGGATTGCCGGGCGGCGCCACGGTGTTCCTGCTGGTCTCCATCGTCCTGTTCATCGTGCTGGGCAGCGTGCTGGAGGGCATTCCGGCCCTGGTGCTGTTCGCGCCGCTGCTGTTTCCGGTCGCCCGCGCGGTCGGCATTCATGAGGTGCATTACGCCATGGTCGCCATCCTGGCGATGGGCATCGGGCTGTTCGCGCCGCCGCTGGGAATCGGCTACTATACCGCCTGCGCCATCGGGCGGGTCGCTCCCGACACCGCCATGCGGGCGATCTGGCCCTATGTCGGTGCCCTGATCGCGGCACTGGTCATAGTCGCCCTCTTCCCATGGCTCTCGACCTGCCTGCTATAGGTCGCGGAACATCAGCCGGGCTACGGAACGAAGACGTAGCCCATGCCGTGTACCGTCTTGATCGTCCGGGGCTTCTCGGGGTTCTCCTCGATCTTGCGGCGCAGGCGGGCGACCCGGATATCGATGCTGCGGTCGAACGGCTCGTCGCCGCGCTTATGCGCGAGTTCCAGCAGCCTGTCGCGGGACAGCACGCGGTTGGGATTGCTGAGGAACACCTCGATCAGGCTGAACTGCATCGCGGTGACGGGAACTTCCGTGCCGTCGAGTTCGAACAGGCGGCGCGCTTCCAGGTCGATCAGGCACCGTCCAAACCTGACCTGGGTCCGCGAACCCGGCGCGCCCTGCCCGCCTGAAGCGTCGCCCGCCGCCGACGCGGCCGGAGTTCCGGCCCGCAGCCGGCGAAGCACGCTCCTGATCCGGGCCAGCAACTCCCTTGGGTCGAAAGGTTTGGCAAGGTAGTCGTCGGCGCCGACCTCCAGCCCGACGATCCGGTCGATGGTCTCTCCGGACGCCGTGAGCATGATGACCGCGACACCGCCACGGTCGCGGAGTTCGCGCGCCAGGACCAAGCCGTTCTCACCGGGCATCTTCAGATCGAGAACGACAAGTTCGACCTGTTTGCCGTTCTTCGCGGCATCGAGAACGGCACGCGCGGCCGGGATGCTCTCGGCCGTACTTACGTCGTAATCCTGGCCGCTCAGGTATTCCTGGAGCAGGTCCCTGACCTCGGCTTCATCATCGACAACCAGGACATGCACCTTTTCCGCCATAACCGTTCCCTCGCGACGGTTGGTATCGGTAGTCCGTGAGTCCAGGGCGATCCTATCACCGTTGCGGGTACCGCGCGCTGAAGCGAAAGGTGATGGGTCTTCACGAAATGGGTCTTCACGAAAAATCCCGACAGGCATTCGCCCCAGGATGCCGCTCTCAGCAAATCCGGAACCAGGACAACGGAACTCGGCAGATATCAGCGGTACCGGATCGATCTTGCCCTGGTCCGCTCGCTGGTCCCGGTCCAGAGAGCCGACTCGTTGAGCCATCTCATCAGCCGGTCCGTCTCCTTGAGATTCCGCAATGCTTCGACATCGCCCATCCGATCCTCCCGATCCTGGGCTTCGGCGGGTTCGGCGTTGCCGGCATCGGAGACCGGCTGGCTGGCGGCCAGGGTGGCGGATTGACTTGCGGGCAGGTTGGCGGATTGTTCGGCCCCGGCCGGTGACGCGAAGGCTGGACAGGCGCAGATGATCAGGGCCAGGGCCAGGGCGGTGGCGGCGTGTTCGGAACGAGGCATGGTCGGCTCCCTGTTTCTCTCATTGCCGTGTCCGATGGAAAGAACCCCCGGATCGTTCGGCGTGCAGGGACTGTAGCGGCGGAATATTTCAACCAGACGGCGTCGCCAACACTGATTTGTTTCAGTTGTTTCGAGCGGACGCTTTGGGCATAAGGGCGGCCAGCAGGCTGGATGTCCCCGTGGAGCGCAGCGGCCGGAAGGGGCGGCCCAACTGGTGGCACAGGCGCTTTACGGCCAGCGCGGCCTCGTGGCTGACGCAGTCGGCGGGGAAGACGACGAGATCCGCACGTCCGACAAGCCCAGGGAGAAGCGCCGCGCCCTGGGTGGCGTCATGGTGCAGAAGTTCGGTCCCGATCCGGGCTGCCGCCCGCCGCAACGCCTGGGTCTGGCCGGACCGCCCCCCTACGTAGAGCACCGTGCCAGGGATCGACGGATCGCACCGGATCGAAATTCGATCCTCTTGGTCTTCATGACCGATCAACGCCTCCACGATGGCGATCTCACACCGAAGCGCGTTTATTTCTTCCTCGAGATGCAGCGCCCGCCGCCTGTCGGTATCGAGATCGGACTCCAGCGCTCGCCGGCGGTCTTCGGCGGTGCGGACGCGATCCTCCTGGATGGCGAGACGCCGGCGAAGATCGGCAATCAGACGTTCCGTCTCGTCTGCCGTCGCGGGCGATTCTTCGACTTCCCGGACGGTCCTGGTCACCAGCAGATCCTGTAGGCTCCGGATACGGGCATCCCTTTCCGTGATCTCGTCCCGAAGCCGCCGTTGCTGCCGCTCCACGGTGTCGCGCAAACTGGCTATCTCGCGTTCCTGGAAGGCCAACCGCCGGATGTCAGCCCGGTTCGCGGCGCCGACGAGGTGCGAGAGCATATGGACGTGGCCAAACGCTTCCGTAACCAGTGCCTGATCGGCGGCCGGGTGAGTGAGAACGGCCCAGTAGGCCCCAGGGACATCGCCCGCATCGGTCGCGGCTTGCCAAAGGCTGCGCAAAGATCCGGTATCCTTGGCGGCATCAAGCCTGCGGATAGCTGTTCGGTGCCGGTCATCCAGGGCCTTGTTCAGAAGCCTGGACCCCACGTCCTGGCGGCTGGCCAGGAGGACGGCGAGACCATGAAGGTCGTGGTCGGTGGCATTCTGCCCTCCCAGCCCGATCTTGCGAAGAAGGCGGCGGATCTCGTCGGTGGTCAGGCACGTTCCGACAATCGAACAGTGCAGGGTCTCACCGAGATCCCAGATCCGGCGCCGTCGGGTCGGGCTGGCAGTGATTTTGGTTACGTCGCCCATCTGGCGTTGTCCGATCGGAGGCCTCTTGATGGTTCTGAAGATCCTGCGTGACAGCATTCCCAAGTAGTGGATTTTAACTGAGATGCCTCAAGAATTTCCACGAGAGCAAAATTGCTCGTTGTTTTAAAGATGTTAAACATTACTTACAATTGAACGCTCTATACGGCATAATTTCTTCCAATGGATCAATCTACGTTTCGCCACCAAGAATTACGCAACGCACGATAAAGCGAATCGAGGTATGGGACCCATAGAGCGATGACCAGCTTCGTTCAAAGCACGCATGGGTTTGGCCGTCCGGTGAAGAAAGCGGCAAAATCACATTCGGTTGGATCGATGTCCAGTAGCCCTCGATTTCAACCTCATGACCGTTCTCGGTCGTGTATCGGTGCCCGACGCGCTGGCAGTCGCGATCGTTGCAGCAGGACAATCCATTGCGTGACGTCAGGTCCTTGTACCAGTCATGAGCGACAGCAGGGCTAATGCTCACCAGAATGCCCATCACTGATATACAAGATACTTTAAACCCCATGATGCTCCTTTCTCCTGAATATTCCAGTATGAAACAACCTAGTCATGGTGGCGGCGAGCACAGTCTGCTACCAGCGCATCGTCTTATCCAACGGAGAAAAAGAGCACGCGGCATATGTTCAGCCGTCTTTTTTACTATCCATTTGGCCGCCGGTAACTACTCACGCCGGCACGTACCCGGCGACTGGCGGCAGCCGGGCTGGTGTTCCGGCCCCTAAAATAGCAACAGCCTCATCTCCGCTTCGAAGACATGCCGGCGTTTCCCGGTGGAATACCGTCATCCGCCTCGTCCGCTGTGGCTCCTATTTTGCGCAGCATCTCGGCGGCGGCTCGAAGATCGACCGAAATATCGGTGTCCTGATCGATACCGGCCACGGCGGCCCGTATCAAATCCGCCGCTTCGTTTCCCCGGCCGCTCTTCGCGAGAAGGCGGCACAGGATCAGGGTGGCGCGCAACTCCCATCCCGGCGCCCCCTGCCGGCGCGCCGTCTCGATCGCCCGCCGGCAGCAGACCTCGGCCTCCTCGATCTCGGGCCGGGGAAGCGCCAGCAGGACCTTCGCCAGGGCACAATCGACCATGACGGCGAATTGCCGTTCCGAACTTTGCTGAACCTTCTCGGCCGCCGTCCGGGCCGCGACCATCGCGTCCTCTACCCGGCCGCCGCATAGATAGGAATCCGCCAGCAGCGCCAGGTACCAGGTCATGGAAGGATCGGCGCCGGTTGCCTGCCAGCCTTTGGTTCCCTGCTCCAGGTCGGCGATCCCGGTTTCCGGCTGACCCAGGCGGGCGAGCGCCCAGCCGCGATAGATCCTCGCCGCCGAAAGCCAGTAGGTGAAACCATTGTCGCTTGACAATGTCATGCATTCCTCGGCCCTGCGCAGCATGGTCTGGGCATCGCTGGCAAGCGCCAGGCAGGAGAGGTTGAGGACCAGCGCGAAGCACAGGCTGGAGGGCTGGTTGATCCGGCGGGCCAGCGCCAGCGCCCGCTCGGTCGCTTCCAGGCTCCGGGCCGGCCTGCCGGAAACCCAGTGGTTCAGCGCAAGGAACGACAGCGCCGCGACCCCCAGGTCGTGGCCGTAGATTTCGGCCAGCCGGGCATGCCGCGTCGGGTCGTAGACTTCGATCGCCGCCGTCAAATGGCGCTCGCTTTCCCGGTTCTCGGCCATGTACCAGTGATACGTCCCGAGCATGGTGTGCGCCGCCATGCGCAGATCCGGCTCGTTGACGCCCTCGGCCAGACTGAGCAGCTTTCCGGCCAGCCCTACCGCAAGATCGATCTTGCCGCGCACGCAGTGCAGTTCGGAAAGGCCGAACAGCACGGGGAAGATCTGATGGGTGTCGGTTTGCGCCTCCATCAGATTGCGAGCCCTTTCATAGGCCTCCTCAACCTTTGGATGCGCATAGCCCATCACGGCGCTGAGAACCAAGCCACGTGCCGCCTGAAGGCTGGCTTCGATCTCCGTGCGCGCCGGCGATTCCGGCACCTTCGCCAACTGGCTCAGTCCCTCGTCCAGATGATTGAGCGCCTCGGTATTGGCCGAGCGCCGGTATGCCCGCTGTCCCGCCGCAAGGCAATACCGCGCGGCCTGAACGAACTTTCCGGCTGCGGCGCAGTGATGGGCAAGGCATTCCGGTTCCTCCGCGATGATGACCGGATATCTGTCCTCCAGCACCTGGGCGATGCGCTCGTGCAGGCCCTGGCGCTGGCCGCGCAGCATCGTGCCGTAGGCGGCATCCTGCACCAGGGAATGCTTGAACGAGTACACGGCGTCCGGCGGCACGCCCAGACGGAAGACGAGACCGGAGCGGACCAGGAGATCGAGCCCCTCGTCCAGCCGGTCGCGCGGCAGCGCGGTAACGGCGGCCAGGATGGGATAGGAGAATTCCCGCCCGATCGCGGAGCCGGTCTGCGCCACCTCCTTCATCACGGGCGACCGGTCGAGCCGGGCCATCAGAGAGTCATGAAGCGTCGCCGGCACCGGATGGCGGTGCCTCGGATCGGCGAAACCGCTGGCCGGCTCCTCGTCGGCCGCGCGTTCCAGGATGGTCCGCGCCAGTTCCTCGACGAACAGCGGAATGCCATCGGCGCGGGCGACGATGTTCTTGACCATCGTATCGGAGAGCGAGCTGTTTCCCACCAGATTGCCGATCATCTCGGTACTCTGGCGGCGGCTGAGCCGGTTGAGGGCCAGCATCGTGACCTGGGCGCTGCCGATCCAGGCCGATGCCGCCTCCGGCCGGCTGGTGATGACCACCAGGATGCGATGGGCATGCGCCCGCTCGATGATGCATTCCAGCAGTTCGACGGAACTCGGGTCGATCCAGTGGACGTCCTCGAAGATCGCGAGCACCGGCCAGCGCGCCGTGAGCCCGAACAAGTGCCCGAGCAGCGCCTCCCGCAGGTCG
>DASQKT010000305.1:0-6692 GCA_035630415.1 Skermanella sp. | reverse complement strand
CGGGGCCAGAACCCGCGCGCGACCGTCGCACGGGCACGCGACCTCGTCGCTGTTCTGGACACCGTTCCTGCCATGGTTTCCGCCACCGGCCCGGATGGCCGGTATCAATACGTCAACCGCACCTATGCCGCGGCACTGGGGGTCACCGCCGAACGGGCGGTGGGCCGGTCGCCTGCGGATCTGCTGCCGCGAGACGGCGGGACGCGCGCCATGGCGCTCGACCGCCGCGTCGCGGACCGGGGTGAGCCGATGACCCCGTTTGAGGAGGAGGTCGAGATGCCCGACGGCGTCTGTCGCACCCTGGTTACGCTTAAGACGCCCGTTCGCAACCGTGCCGGCGCCATCGTCCGCATCGTCACCGTCTCGATGGATGTGACCGCCCGCGCCCGTCTGGTCGATGGAGAACCGGCATGACCGGTCAGATCCCCGACCCGACGGTCGACTCGGATGCCGAGCTCGACTTTCCGCCGCCGCCTCCGGTCTGGATCATGGGATTGCTGATCTCGATGATCGCTGCCGTCCTCGGGCTGGCCGTGGCCGGAGCCGTTCCCTTCTGGCTGAGCGGGCTGCCGGGTGACTTGCGCGGCGGCTGGCCGGAAGGCTTGCCGGAGAGTTGGTGGAGCGGAGGAAGCATCTGGTTCGGCCTGCTATCCGTCCTGATGCTGAGCGCCGGCCCTGTCGCCACCATCTGCCTGCTGCGGCGGCGCGGCGTACGCCGGCGCTGGCGGGAAGTGGCGTTCGGATGCGGCGACGAACTCACCCAATCGGTCGCCCGCATCGCAAGCATCACCGTCATGATCCTTTTCACCGGCGGAATCACCGTGCTTTCAGCCGAGGCGGGGCATGCCCAGGCCGAGGCCGCCATGCTGGTCCTTCAAGGCGGCTCGCTGGCTGCCTGGGGGCTGATGTTCGACCTGCTATGGCGGGGACGGCCGTGCCGTGTCCGCCGAATGTGCGGCGTCGCCGCCGATACGCTGTGCATTACCCTGCTCCTGTGCGTCGGAGGCCCGTCCACGCAGGTCTGGATGTTCGCTTACATCTGGATAGCCTTGGGCAGCGCGCTCAGCGATGGCGCGCCGGGCGCCATCGCGGCCGCTGCGACAGGAGCCCTTGGTCTGGCGGTGGTCGCCCTGACGACCGGCGTCCTGTCCGAAGCGCCGTATCTGATCATCGGGGTCGCGGCCGGGCTGATCCTGTTGCCGGCTCAGGCCGGCGGGCTGATCGGGGGGGCAGCCGGCCGGAGCGGCGGGACGTCGAAACGCAGGTTCAGGGTGCTGCTGGCGGAGGACAGCGACTATGGCGGCCGCAGCCTGCGCCGGCAATTGGAGCGCGCCGGTCATACGGTCCACATCGCCGGGAATGGCGACGCCGCGCTCGATCTGCTGCACAAGGGCGGCCTGGACGTCATGCTGATCGACCTGCATCTGCGCAATCCCAGCGCGCTGGATATCGTCCGGATGTACCGTTTCATGCGGTCGGAGGACGCCAACCTGCCGATCGTCGGTCTGGCGCCCGGACTGAACGATCCCATGCGCAAGCGCTGCGTTTCCGCCGGGATGAACGACGTGCTGCCGATGCCGGTCGAGGGCTTCCGTCTGCTTGAAGCGGTGGATCGCTTAGGCGCCGCATCCTTCAGCGCGCGGCAGGCGCTGGAGACCGGCGTGATCGCGTCGATCTCGTCCCATCCCCGCTTTTCCGCCGTCGCGGAACCGTCGATCGACGAGGCGGCGCTTGACGCGCTCCAGTCGCTCGACCCCGACAACGGCTTTCTGGAGGACGTCATTTCCGTTTTCCTTATCGACGGAGCCGAATTGATCGACGCGATGTGCCAGGCCTTGAACGAAGGTGACGTCCTCACCTTCCGGGAGCACGCGGATTCGCTGGGAAGCAGTTCGACCCATATCGGCGCCATACGGTTGGTAAAGCTGCTGGCGCGATGTCGCGACATGCCGACGAGGGGGTTCAAGGAGGAAGGCAACCAGAGAATGCTACAGATCCAGGAGGAGTTCCGGCGCGTCCGCACGGCTCTCCAAAGTCATGTATGGGCTCTCCGGCACAGCGGGTTCAACTGATCGAAAGAAGGCTTCAGTCGAAGATATCGCTAATCGAAGAAGCGGCTTAGCCGAAGGTTCTGCCTCGCCAGCAGAGACGGCAAGCCGTACCCACCCAACCAGTCATACTCGACGCGTCGCTGATCCACTACGGGGTCCAGGGCGCGAAGCTCTTCGTCGGGAATACCGGGGTGGCACATCACCAGCCCCCTCGGTGAGATGTCCTCGACGAAGCGGTCCATCAAAGTGCCGAACGGAACGCGGTTAGAGAAATCGTATATTCCGCGAAAGCTACTGTTGCCTGCAACAGTATGCCTGCGCGCAAGTTTACGCAAGCCTCGTCCGAGCGATGAAATTAAAATGCTCTTCGGAATCTCGATGCCGCGCTTAAGGGTCGCAACGTGACTTTCGTTGCATAATCTCAAGTAGATTTTTTCTCCCTTGTACCTACTTTTTATAGCATGGATTACAGCCTGCCGTACAATGGGGAGTTGATGAATGTGCTGGTGCCCGTCGATATGGCTGGGAGCACGTCCGAAATCGCGCTCGAACGCGTCGAGCTGGCGACTCAGTTCCGAATCGACTTCAGCCAGATCCAGCCGATAGGTGAGCGCCTTCCGCATCAGCACGCGAAGCGGCGGCAGCCGGTCCGCTGGCGCCGTGTGCCGCATCGGGCCAAGGGGCCGGTGATCGGTCAAGGTCAGATGAAGGCCGATATCGACCTGATCGGCGTAGGGCTTCAGCCAGGAGGCATGGTCCCGCCAGAACGGCGACATCGTCATGCAACTGGTGGCCGACAGCCGGCCCCGGTCGATCAGGTCCCGGATGGCCGAACTGACGCCCGGCGAGAGGCCGTAGTCGTCCGCGCAGAGAATGAAAGGCGTGGGAGCGGGACGGGGAGGGGTGTTCACGGCCGGAGGCTTATGGTCAGGCTCTCGGCCCGTCCGTCCGGTATCGGAGCCTGTCCGGTAAACAGCATGCACATCCGCTTCATCCGTCCTTCTGGTTTCAGGGGCGATAGAAGCAAAGTGCCGGAGGGAATGCAAATGCGGCGGGGGCCGGTTGGCTACAGAAGGTGGGCAGGTTCGCTATCACACGCTGGACGTGGTGGTCCTTGCCCAGGAGGCGGCATGTAGTGCGAGCAGGAGATGGATGGACTTATCCGAGATCAGTTCCAAGGTGCGAAGGGCCTCGACGAAGGCTGCCTTGGAATCGGCGTCACGTTTTTCGGCGCGTCTCTGATCTGCCAGCCTCAATAACTGGACTGCATAACTGTAGCTGAGCCCATTGGCATTCACACCGGATGGCAAATGATCGCTGTCCTGAAGCAGGACCCTGGTCAGGTGGTTGGCCTCGGCAATCCAGGCTTTGTCGAAATTTTCGCTATTGGAGGGGGCCGGCAACCTTAGGCCTTTGCGGACTTCCCGCAGCGCCTTCTTGTCCGCTGTGCGAATGCGGCACCACGCCCGGCCTAGCGATTCCGCCATGAATGCAAGGGTGTATTTTTCCATATATTCGGCAAGCCGCCTATAATCGCCTTCAGAAAGGCGGTTACGGACCATTGTGAAAGCTTCCTGCGCGACAAGAGCCTTATACATGGACGATGAGCCGAGCGAACGGAAGCGGGTCTGCTCCCCAGTCAATTTTCCCGATTTATGCCGATCGATCAGATCTCCCGGATAAGAAAGGATAAGGCTGTCGCACTTTTTCATAACCGCCAATGTCGCGATTACCAACATCCCGATTACCTGAGGATGATCGCTGGAGTTGGGGGAGCCTTCCCTACACGATAGGTTATAGGCTCTCGCGACGGCTTTGAGTATTTCATTGGAATCAGTCGAGGCGGCAGGCATGTATGGTAAACTTCGTCGTAGGACGGGTAGGCGGCCTCAGTGATCCGGATATGCTGTGCAACTGCCGGTCAGCTTAATCTTTCTGTTCGGATGCCGAGGTCTTGTTCGTCCGCCAACTGAAAAAGTCCACCGTATCGTCGTAGGGCTCGGTCAATTCCATGTCGATCAGACAGAGTCCCGCTTCGCGGATCAAATCGTCCGAGTCATCCAGATCGTCGAACTGCGACAGGGTGGGAGCCACAGGATAAAACTTCGCCTGGGTCTGTCTCACCCCCGATGAACTGGATTGCCCCTCGCGGCCCAGAGTCATTGTGGTATCGGAAAATCCCAGGAGACGATCACTCATGTCTGACTCTTCCTCCAGAGGCGCGCGCGGAGAAACCCTCCCAGTGTTATGGATGTCGCTGTCCGACAGTCTGGTCCATAACGCCGAGATCAATTTCTGCCATGAGGCCATGTGCTGGTTTCCAATCGCCGGAGCGTATGACGCAAGGAACGTCGATGCAACTTAATTTGCGAAAACTTAGTTGAAGCTTCTCGTTTTTGGTTAAGATGCCGCATCCATGTATACCGTTATCGAAGGCTGCCCTATCGTCGACATCATCAAGACGACAGACCGATCGCAGCAGCAATCCTCAAGTTCGGCTTGGCCACTTTCCAAGACAATTACGATTTTAGCCATAAACGAAGACGAAGCCCGCATCGGCTGTCCTACTCCAGCGCCGCCGCATGCGCGTCGGGGCCGGAACTGCGGCGCGGGTTGCGGAGCAGCCGGAGCATCGGCACCGCCAGCAACGCCACGAACATCATCAGTTTGAAGTCGTCCAGATAGGCGATCATCATGGCCTGCCGGGTGACTTCGGCGTTGAGGCTGGCGACGGCGGCGAGGTCCGTCATGCTGGAAAGCTGGCCGTCGAGCATCGGGTTGAACGGGGTCACGTGTTCCGCCAGGACCGCGTGGTTTACCTGGGTGTTCTGCGCCAGCAGAGTCATGACCATCGATATGCCGACGCTGCTGCCCAGGTTGCGGGTCAGGCTGAACAGGCTGGTGGCGTCGGTCCGGAAGCGGGCTTCCAGCGTGGCGAAGGCCAGCGTGCTTAGCGGCACGAAGACGAGACCGAGGCCAAGTCCCTGGATCACGCCGGATACGATGATCGACCGCTCGCCCATCTCGATCGTGAAGCCCGTCATCAGCCACAGCGACCACGTGGTCAACATCAGTCCGCCGAAGATCAGGATGCGGGCGTCGATCCTGTGCATCAGGCGGCCGACCAGGATCATCGAGATCATGGTGCCGACACCGCGCGGAGCGAGCACGAGGCCGGTCGTCACCGTCGGATACCCCAGCAGGTTCTGAAGCATCGGCGGCAGCAGCGCCATGGTCGCCAGCAGGATGATGCCGACGATGAAGATGAAGAGCAGACCGGTGACGAAGTTGCGGTCGGCGAAGATCTTCGGATCGATGAAGGTGTCGCGTCCGGTCGCCGCCTTGGCCGTCATCGTGTGGACGACGAAGACCCAGAACCCGCCGATGGCGAGGGCCGTTTCAAGCAGGATCTCGCGGGAGGAAAACCAGTCCAGTTGCTCGCCCCGGTCCAGCATCATCTGGAAAGAGCCGATGGCGAGACCCAGCATGGCGAAGCCGAAGAAGTCGAACCGGCGTGTCCGCTTCTCGGTTTCCGGCAAAAAGGCGAGGATGCCGAGGAAGGCGAGGATGCCGACCGGCAGGTTGATGTAGAAAACCCAGCGCCAGTCGAACGAATCCGTCAGCCAGCCGCCCAGCGTCGGCCCGGCGATGGGGCCGACCATGATGCCGGCGCCCCACATCGCCATCGCCTGACCATGCCGCTCCCTGGGGTTGATGTCGAGCAGGACGGCCTGCGACAGCGGCACCAGCGCCGCCCCGAACAACCCCTGGAACAGGCGGTAGATCACCATCTCCGTCAGGCTGCCGGCCAGCCCGCACAGCAGGGACGCGACGGTGAAGCCGGCGACGGAGGTGAGGAACAGGCGCTTGCGTCCGATCCGCTCCGCCATCCAGCCCGTGACGGGAGTCGCGATGGCGGCGGACACAATATATGAAGTCAGCACCCAGGTAATCGTGTCCTGGGCGGCGCCAAGGCTGCCTTGCATGCTGGGCAGCGCCACGTTGGCGATGGTGGTATCCAGCACCTGCATGATGGTCGCGAGCATGATCGATACCGTGATCATGCCCGCATGCTTGACGGGGCTGGCGGGGGATGCTGGACCGGTGGCCATGGTGGAGGGCTTACTTGTCCTGGATGTCGCTGGCGGCGGCAGAGCCAACCCCGGTCCAGGCGAGAGCCGAACGGATTGGGGAGGGCAGGCCGCGCGAGTGGCCGGTATCGACTTCGACATTGGCGCTGAGGCCCGTGCGCAGCGGCACGTCGGACGGCGCCTTCTCGATCGCCAGCCGAACGGGAACGCGCTGGACGACCTTGACCCAGTTGCCGGTCGCGTTCTGCGCCGGCAGCAGCGAGAACTCCGAACCGGTGCCGGCGCCGATGCTCTCGACGGTGGCGTGAAGCTCGCGGCCCGGATAGGTGTCCAGTTCGAAGGTCGCGGTCTGGCCGACCGTCATGTGGGTCAGGTCGGTTTCCTTGAAATTCGCCTCGATCCAGGTGCGGCCGGTTTCCACCAGCGCCAGCGCCGGCGTTCCGACCGGCATGTACTGGCCGATCATCAGCCGGTCGGTCTGGCTGATGATGCCGTCGGCCGGTGAATGGACGTCGGTATGCTCCAGATCGCGCCGGGCCTGATCCCGCTT
>DASQKT010000304.1:0-4918 GCA_035630415.1 Skermanella sp. | reverse complement strand
CCGCCGCCGCCGACATTGGTGATACTGCCCTGGTCCGAATACCAGTGCTGCCCGGTAATGTCCCACTTGACGTTATCGGCCGCCAGCCGCTGAAGGAAGCCGTAATGATGCCAGCCCGCATTGTCGATTACCGCCTTGGACGTCGGGTCCGCCTGCTTGATGCCATCGTACATCCCCTTGAGCAGGCCGCGATCGATCGCATACCGGGCGTCATCGTAGTCCGATCGCGATGCGCCCGATACGCTCGGACCCTTGATGGCAAAGTTGTCGGTCTCGTTGCCGAGTTCCCAGGTCATGCCGTGAAATGCCTTGGCATAGGCCGAGGCCATGGCCTTGCCGGCTTGGTAGGCCGTGCTCTCGTTCTTGTAGTCCGACGGATGCAGGGCCAGAACAGGCAGGATGTCGACGTCCTTCTCCTTGCCTTCCGCAATCAAGGTCGACAACGTCTTCATCGAGTTCTGACTGCTGTTGTAGATATCGACCCTGTAGCTGTTCAACCCCATCTGCTTGACCAGATCGACCTGTCCGGCCAAGGATACCCCGCCATAGGACACGAAAGGATGCCCGTTTATACCCCAAGTGATGCCTGCCACGTCATAATCTCCCTTCGAGAGTCACCGCAATACTGAGAATCGGCTCCCCTTAAGGCAACACTCCACCGCACTGTCAATCGAAGGGTACTTGAGGCCATGCTTTGTGTTTGATTTGTACTATCGATATCCCTTGATTCCGATCGTCGAGATGAAAACAGGCTCATGACTAGAGCTGTTCAGTTCTATTTTGCGAAAATGTGGGATTGGATCGACGTCGGGTGCAGAACGTCGGGTCCGGAACGTCAGGTAAAGAGGAAATCCTTCTCGCACAGCGCAGTCACGCCCAGCAAGGTGACGCTGTTGCCATCGCCGAGGTCGATCACCGTTTCCGTTTCCGCCTGGGTGAAGACGAGATCGTCGAGGCCGTGGATGCCTGCGGTGGCGAAGGCGGTGAGGTCGATATCGTCCTTGCCGCGCTCGAAGTCCCCGATCACATCAGCTCCGTTTCCGGGGGTGAAAACGAAGCGGTCGGAGCCGGTCGTCGCATCCGGGCCGACGATCTCGCCATCGCCCCACATCAGGTCGGGTACGCCGGCGCCACTGATCAGGATGTCGTCGCCGCCATGGGCCTTGTCCGACAGCGATCCGTCCCCGTAGAGAGTGTTGCTCGCCGCATTGCCGCTTCCGGCCACGATATCGTCGCCGCCTCTGGCCTTGCCCGACAGCGATCCGTCGCCATAGAGGATGGCTGTCAGGCTTGCGGGGTTTCCTGCGTTGCTGACCGTGATGCTGTCGTTGCCGCCGCGACTATGGCCCGACAGGGTCTCGGCGTCGCCATAGGCCTGGATGAAGTTGCCGCCCGTGAAGGTGATGGTGTCGTTCCCACCCCTGGCGTGGCCGCTCATCGTTACGGCGTCGCCGTAGAGCGAGGAGGAAGAGCCGAGAGCACCTCCGCCGATGGTGTCGTTGCCCCCAGTTGCATGGTGATCCATCCGCTCGGCGTCGCCGACGACCTTTGCGCTGCGTGCGGTGCTGTGGAACACGTCGTCACCACCCCGTCCGTGGCCGGTCATGGACCGGGCATCGCCGTACAGGGTCGCAACGAAGCCGCTGCCCTGTAGCGTGTCGTTGCCTCCCGTCGCATGATCCTTGATCGTGCGGGCATCGCCGACGGCGATGGTGCCCACGAATGCACTCAAGGTCTGCGAGCCCGCCTGCTGGTGTTTTACCAAGCTTCCCAACGTATCGCCGTAGAGTATATTGGTGGTTACTCCGTTCACTACTTCGGTATCGATAATAGGCATTGTTCTTGTTTCCCTTTTTTCGGGTTTGAAAAGACCCCACGACCTGCCCAGGATAGGTTTCTGCTAGCCGACAGGCTGTGTTCCAGAAGGACAGGGCCTATCAGGTATAGAAGTCTGTTCGTGCGCCGGGCGAAGCCTCCCCGAATGGGGCCGATGTTCAGGGCCATTCCGGTCAAGAGCGCGATCAGGAGCGGGAAATTGACGGAACGCCGATTGTAAGGCAGCCTTATCCGGCTTAGGCCCAAGCCATAGAACAAAGAAACCCGGAGGAAACATGCTGCGACAGCGCCGTCCCGGTGCATTGGCGGCAGCCGCTTTTGCTGCCCTGCTTGCATTCCCGCTGACCGTTTCGCCGGTCGGCGCCCAGCCTGCCGGTCAAGCCGGCTGGATCGATACCTGGTCGGCCAGTCCCCAGCCGGTATGGGACGCCGACTTCTTCGCCCCGGTCAACATCCCGCGTTCCTTGCGGAACCAGACCATCCGCCAGATCGCGCGCGTCAGCCTCGGCGGCAATCAGGTGCGGGTGGAACTGTCGAACGTGTACGGCGAACAGCCCTTGGTGGTCGGCGCGGCCCATGTCGCCTTGGCCGGAAAAGGCGCCGCCATCGCCGGGGGGACGGACCGCCCGCTGACCTTCGGCGGACGTCCTGCCGTCACCATTCCGCCCGGCGCCGATGTGCTGAGCGATCCGGTCGATCTTTCCGTCGCTCCGCTGGCCAGCCTAGCCGTCAGCATTTTCCTGCCTGAGATCACGCCGACGACCACCTGGCACAACGACGCGAGGCAGACGGCCTATATCTCGGACGAGGGCAACCTGACGGGCGAACCGGAGTTCAAGCCCAAGCAAACGATCCAGTCCAGGCTGTTCCTGAGCGGCGTCATGGTAAACGCCGCACCGGACGCCAGGGCGGTGGTAACGTTCGGGGATTCGATCACCGATGGCGACAGTTCGACGCCGGATATGAATCACCGGTGGCCCGACATCCTCGCGGAGCGGTTGAACAAGGCCGGGGCCGACGTGGCGGTGCTGAACGAAGGCATTTCCGGCGCCCGCGTGCTGCGCGACCGGATGGGCGACAACGCCCTTGCGCGGTTCGACCGCGATGTCCTGAGCCATCCCCGCGTGGATACGGTGGTCGTCATGATGGGGATCAACGATATCGGCTGGCCGGACACCTTGCTGGTGCCGAAGAACGAGCCGGCGCCGACGGTCGAGGACATCATTGCCGGCTACCAGCAGCTTGCCGCCCGTGCCCATGCCCACGACATCCGCATCGTCGGCGCCACGCTGACGCCCTTCGAGAATACGTTCCACGGCAATCCCCTTTACGGCTACTACAGCGAGGCCAAGGAGGCCAAGCGGCAGGCCGTCAACCAGTGGATACGCACCAGCGGAGTCTTCGACGGCGTCATCGATTTCGATGCCACGGTCCGCGATCCGAACAATCCCAAGCACATCCGGGCCGAGTACGATTCCGGCGACCACCTGCATCCCCAGGATGCCGGATACCGGGCGATGGCGGAATCGGTCGATCTCACCGTGCTGGGCGTGAAGCAGTGATACCAGGAGCCGGAGAGAATACTTTCCCCGCGTAGTACCAACGCGGGGTCAATCGCTGACATGGCTGAAAGTGGCATCTCCAATTGGTAGCGGCGACGGATGCTCCGCCTGTGCGTTGCTATCGCCGATGACGAATCCTGAGCTGACAACGACCGAAGCACAGCGCCCGGCACCGGTGCCACCGCCGCCGTCAGCGCCGGCGGTCGGGCAGCCGGTGGCGTGGAGCCCGTGGATCGTCCGCACCGCCGTCCTCGGGCTGGCGCTGATCCTCGTGATCGCCTTCTTCA
The DNA here is from genome assembly GCA_035630415.1 of Skermanella sp. Taxonomy (GTDB): domain Bacteria; phylum Pseudomonadota; class Alphaproteobacteria; order Azospirillales; family Azospirillaceae; genus Skermanella. The sequence goes on along the minus strand of DASQKT010000304.1, from coordinate 1,233 downwards.
CCCGCTGGGACCTTTGGGTCGGTTCGAACATCAACCAGAAAACCAACGACGCCTATCTCCAGGCGGACGTGACGCCGATCGCCTCCCAAATTTCCGGCGTCGTGGAGGCGGTTCCGGTCAACGATTTCCAGCGGGTCAGGGCCGGCGACCTGCTGGCCGAGATCGTCGATACCGACTACCGCGCCAAGGTGGCCCAGGCCGAAGCGACCCTGAACGCCGCCATCGCGGCCATCGCGTCACTGGAGAGCCAGAAGCGCACGCAGCGCACCCTGATCGATCAGGCCGTGGCGGAGGTCAAGGGGCTCGAGGCCGAAGCCTGGCGCACCCGGCTGGAGGAGGAGCGCCAGCAGGAACTGATCAACCAGAGGCTGGCCGGCACTCCGCAGGCCCTGCAACTGGCCCAGTCGGCGGCGCAGCGCGCGGCGGCCGCTCTGGAAGGTGGGCGTGCGCAGATCGAGCAGCAGAAGGCGCTGCTCGACGGTCTCGGCGCCCAGCAGCAGCAGGCGGAGGCGACCCGGCAGCAGCAGGAAGCAGCATTGTCCATCGCCCGGATCAGCCTGGGCTACACCCGGATCACGGCCGCCGTCGATGGCATGGTCGGGCATCGGCAGGTCCGTCCCGGCCAATACGTGGCGCCCGGCAGCCAGATCATCACGCTGGTGCCGCTGCCCAAGGTCTGGGTCCTGGCGAACTACAAGGAAACCCAATTGACCCGCATCCGGATCGGTCAGCCGGCGACGATCCGGGTCGATGCCTATCCCGACGCCGTGCTTCACGGCAAGGTCGAGGCCTATTCCCCGGCCAGCGGCAGCCAGTTCGCCCTGCTGCCGCCGGAAAACGCGACCGGCAACTTCACCAAGGTCGTCCAGCGCATCCCGGTGAAGATCGTCCTCGACACTCCCCATCCGCTGGAAGACCTGCTGCGGCCCGGCATGTCGGTCGTCGTAACCATAGATACGACAGGGGCCGATACGACGGGAGCCGGCCCCACCGGCGCGGAAGCCGGCGGGGGCGGCTCGTGACGGCCGTTCCGGACAGGAGCATCCTGTCTTTTCTCCGCTTCCGGCCCACCGTCCCCGGTCCGGCCCTCAGTCACCATCCCCTGATCGGCATCCTCGGCGTTCTCCTGGGGGCGATTATCTCGACCTTGACGGCGCGCATCACCGCGTTCGGGCTGGCCGATATCCGGGGTGCGATCAACGCGGGCTTCGACGAGGGAGCGTGGATCACCAC
>DASQKT010000303.1:0-9507 GCA_035630415.1 Skermanella sp. | reverse complement strand
TCGGTCTCGGCGAAGAAGTTGTCAACCGTGCGGTCGAGCACCATGCGGCCGATGATCCGGACCGGCACCAGTTCTTCCGGAATGATCTTGGTGGCGTCGATCACGTCGAAGTCGAACTTCTCGGCGAAATCCTGGTCGAAGAGCAGGACGCCCAGTTCCCATTCCGGATAATCGCCGGCCTGGATGGAGTTCCATAGGTCGCGCCGGTGGAAATCGGGATCGGCGCCGTTGATCTTGAGCGCCTCGTTCCAGACGACCGACTGCATGCCCAGCTTGGGCTTCCAATGGAACTTGACGAAGGTCGACTTGCCTTCGGCGTTGACGAAGCGGAAGGTATGGACACCAAAGCCTTCCATGAAACGGAAGGAGCGCGGGATCGTCCGGTCGGACATGATCCACAGCGCCATGTGCATGCTTTCCGGCGTCAGGGATATGAAATCCCAGAAATTGTCATGAGCCGTCTGCGCCTGCGGAAAGCCCCGGTCGGGCTCCTGCTTGGCGGCATGGACCATGTCGGGGAACTTGATGGCGTCCTGGATGAAGAATACCGGAATGTTGTTGCCGACAAGGTCCCAGTTGCCGTCCTGGGTGTAGAACTTGACCGCGAAACCGCGGACGTCGCGCGCCAGATCGGGCGATCCCTTGTTACCGGCGACGGTGGAGAAGCGGACGAAGACCGGCGTCTTTTCCCCGGCGCGCTGGAACAGGTCGGCGCGGGTGATGTCGGACAGCGAGTCGGTGGTCTCGAAATAGCCGTGGGCGCCGAAGCCGCGGGCATGGACGACGCGCTCGGGAATGCGTTCATGGTCGAAATGGAAGATCTTCTCGCGGAAGTGAAAGTCTTCCAGCGCCGTCGGACCGCGATAGCCGATCCGGAGCGAATTCTGGTCGTCGGAAACCGGGACGCCCTGCTGGGTGGTCAGCACCGGCACATCGCCGCCAGCCACCTGATGGGTTTCTCCCCCCTCGCCGCGAATGACCTCCTGATCGTCGAAGGTCGCTGTTGTACGGCTGCTGGTAAGCCTGTCGTCCGGCATTTCGGTCGCCTTCTTCTCAATTTCCATATGAGGGAGATGACGCGGATGTCCAAAGCGCGCGTGATGGCGCGCCGTATGGCTCAAGCCGCTGGCAGGCGGCGATAAGTCGATATCCGCTAGTCCCTGTTGCTCAACCGATTGCGCTTAGAATGGTTCCAAGGGAAATCCGGCATACGGTGGCAAAGCTAAGCGTGGACCTCCAAGCTTATTTCTGTTGAAGCCGCAGTTCTGCAACTGTAAAATAAATTTGATATTATTTAGCTATACTGAGAAAACGTCGTGAGAATTGGCTCGAAAAGCGGAAAGGCGGCTGAGCCATAAGCCCAGCCGCCTAACATTCGATGTCCTCAGGGGGAGCCGTTTCCGGCAACAGTTCCCGAAGCTCACCCGCTAATAGTTAGAAGCCCTTCCGTGCCAAGTCAATCCTGTTATTCTCCCTCGGATGAACGGCTCCGCGCGTTGATAGCGGCAATTTCCCCAGCGCGCTTTTCGACTTACGAGCGGCTTTCCGACTTCGACAATCGCCGTGCCGTCACCTTGTATCTTTGGAACGCCCGGATAGCCGAAGCCTTCTATTTTCCACTTCAGACCAACGAGGTCCTTCTCCGCAATGCCGTCGCCAAAGCGCTTGCACAGGTTTACGGCAGCAAATGGCCTTTCAGCCCAGGATTCCAGAAGAGCCTGCCGGATAAGCTTCGGGGTATCTTCATTGCAGCCCTGACGCCTCTTGTCAGCCGCATCGGCCAGGATAGCGTTACGACCGGTGATGTAATCGCCGCGCTGACTTATGGCTTTTGGGTCGCCCTGCTCACCGCACGACATCAGACACGCATCTGGACGCCACATTTTCGATTGTCGTTTCCGGGAGCCCCTGCCGGGATCGCCCGAGACCTTGTCCACAAGGAAGCGGATCGCCTGCGCGACTTGCGTAACCGCATCGCTCATCACGAGCCTGTCATTCGGCGCGATCTTGCCGGCGACTATCAGAGAACGATCAACCTCATATCGTGGGTCTGCCCGGAAACAGCTTCCTGGGTAATAGAACACAGCCATGTCATCGGCATGATCGCGCAGCGTCCTGAATAGAGCGAAACAGCTCGTCATCGGCGCAACAACAGCATCGATTCGATTGATTATCTTCGACATCACGATACCGCGCTTGCCGCCGCGCGCGTCCCCTATATGCTGCCGGCCATGCCGACCGACCTGACCTCAGCTTCCAACTCGCCCTGTCTTCCCAAGCCGCCACTGCGTGCGATCATGCTTCCCGTCGCGGCACTGGCGGGAGTGCAGGCGCTGGTGTCGGGGGGCTTGTTCGCGGTGCCGACCATAGCACCGGCCATCGCGGCGGATATCGGGGTCGAGCCTTCGGCTCTGGTCGGTGTCTACATGGCCGTGATCTTCGCGCTCGGCATAGTCTCCTCGCCGGTCGGCGGCGACCTCGTGATGCGGCTGGGGGCGCTGCGGGTCAGCCAGCTCTGCCTGACGGGATGCGGCATCGCCCTGGCGCTGGCGTCCAGCGGGACCGCCTGGATCTTCGTGCTGGCGGCGATAATACTCGGATGCGTCTTCGCACCGGAGACGCCGGCCAGTTCGCATCTGCTGATGAAGATCGCGCCGCCGGAGCGGCGTGGGCTGGTCTTCTCGCTGAAACAGACCGGCAACCAGATCGGCGGCATCGCCGGCGCCCTGGCGCTGCCGGCGCTGGTGCCGCTGATCGGCTGGCAGGGCGGGCTTCTGCTGGTCGCGTGCCTGTGCGGGGCGGCCGCCTTGCTGCTGGCGCCGCTCCGTCGCACCTGGGAAACCCCGGCGGAACCGCAGACCGGCACGATGTTCGGCCGCTACGGCAAGGCGCTGAAGCTGGTGCGCGACGATGTCAGGCTGCGCGCCATGGCGCTCGCGGGGGGCGCGTATTCCGCCATGCAGATCAGCCTGAACGCCTTCCTGGTCAGCTTCTGCGTCGTCGAGCTTGAGATGCCGCTGACATCGGCCGGAGCGGCGCTCGCGGTGGCGCAGACGGGCGGTCTGGTAGGCCGGGTCTTCTGGGGCGTCGTCGGCGACAGGATCGGGCATACCCGGCTGGTGCTGGGATCGCTGGGGATCGCCATGGCGGTGGCAGCGGTGGCGACGGTCAGCGCGAGTTGGACTTTCCCGCTGTTCGCGATTTTCTGCTTCTTTTTCGGACTGACCGCGAGCGGCTGGAACGGGCTGTTCCTGGCCGAGGTCGCGAAGCTGGCGCCCCAGGGCCGCGTCAGCGAGGCGACCGGCGGCGTGCTGATCGCCAGCTTCGCCGGGCTTGTCGTCGGCCCGCCGCTGTTCGGCCTGATCGTGGCGTGGTCCGGCAGCTATGTGCCGGGCTTCCTGATCATGGCCGCCGTCTGCCTGGCCGGGGCGGCGCCGCTGATCTCGGGCCGAAGTGACGCAGGGCGACCGAATACCCCAATCGATTTATAAAATCTTTACCTGCCTCGCTCAACATTCCGGTTCGCTGAATCCGCTGAAATTGGTTTCGACGTTGCGGCTCCAGATGCTGCTCCCGGATCGGCCTGGAGGGGAGGTTCGTCTTGAGCTTCAAGTTCATCGCTATCGCTTACGGCATGCTGGGTGCCACGGCCGCAACCGGGTACATGGTGCAGGGGGGCGGTGGCAGCGGCGCCGTCGGTAAACGTCCCAGCGGCCAAGTCGCCGAGCAGCCGAAGGTCGAACGGGTCGCGAAGCTGGAAATGCCGGCAAAGCCTGGCGCGATGCCGCAGGTCGCGATGGTCGCATCCTCCCCGCAGGACGAATCGGTGGTGATGACCGCTCCGGTCGCGATGCCAAGCGCCACGCCTTCGGCCACGCCCCTGACCGCTCCTCCCACGCCGGCCCCACCGCCACCGCCGCGCGAGGCGATGCACGAGACCAAGCCCGCCGTGGCTCCCGTCGAACAGGTCGCGGAGAAGCAGGCCGAAAAGCCGGTGGAGAAGATCGCGGAGAAGACTCCGGAAAAGCCGGTCGACAGGCCAGTCGACAGGGGGGCCAATCGGGATTACGTGCGCATCACAGCCGAGATGATGGTCAACCCCTGGACTGGCGAATGGCTTACCAGCGATGACCGCTCCATGGGCTATATTTCCGGTCCCGCCAAGGGAACGGCGCCGGCCGCAGCGCCGGAACGGGTTATGGTGGCCGATGCACAGCCGGCGGCAGCGGCCGAACCGCCCGCCACGACAGCCAGTGCGCCACCGGCTCCGCCGTCGCCAGACCCGGCGCCGGTCAGCATCCCCGTGACGATTCCGGTCCCGGTAAAGGCCGCTTCGCAACCGGCGGCCCGGCACGCCGCTTCCCAACCCACCGCACAGTCCATTGGGCAGCAGCACGGCTACATGGCCCATCTGGCCTCGTACCGAGACGAAATCCATGCGGCAGCCGGGTGGAAGACTCTTCAGAAGGCGCACCGCGATCTCTTGATCAACAGGTCGCCGGTAACGATGACGGCGGAAATTCCCGGTCAGGGGACTTTCGTGCGGCTGATGGCCGGCGGATTCGGCCAATTGGCCGACGTGTCGGAATTCTGCTCCGAGTTCAAGGCTTCAGGACAATACTGCATCCCGGTAAAAGCTAAATGACGCTGATCGAACGGTTTCACGGAAGCCTGACGCCCATGTTGGCGGCGGCGATACTAGCCGGGTGCGCCGGTTCGCCGCCGACCTCACCGCTGGCGATCGAGGTGAGCCAATCCACCAGCTGCGTCGAGTCGATCGAGAACCAGCCGGCCTTCGCACCTCTTCGCACCAAGAGTCCGGCTCTCGGCGACATGTCGTCCACGCATCTGGGCGATACGACAAGGCCGACGCCGGAGGAACAGGCGCTGGCCAAGGAGTACCTCGCCGCCGTCTCGGCCTGCGAGCCCAATTCCCAATCGATGCTGAACCCGAAGGAGCAGGCAGCCGGCCGGGCGATCCTGACGACGTGGCACGAGCAGGAACAGCTTTACGTCGCCCTCGCGTCCGGCCGACTGACCTGGGGGCAGTTCAACCGCATGACGGAGGCGCTAGGCCGGCGGATGGACCGCCAGCTTCGCACCGCCATGGCGGCAGCAGGGTCCTAACGGCGAAGTCGCAAAGACATCCTGCTCAGCCGCCGCCGACACCCTCGACGATCCGGCCGGTACCGGCGCAGTTCGGGCAGGGCTGGTCGTTCAGGCGCCCGGTGCCGTTGCAGTCCGGGCAGATGTCCTCGCCGGTGCCCGGCGTACCGGGGGGTGCGTCGTCGCCGGGTGCCATCGGTTCCGCAGTCATGGTCGATCTCCCTTTCTGTCTGGCTGGTTATTGACCGACTCAACAGGGAGACCGGCCGTTTTGTCCCGCTGTGTTTATCCTGGGGAGCAGGATCAGCGGGATTTCACGGCGCCGCCATCGACCAGTGTGACCGTACCGGTCACATAGCTCGCCCGCGCACTCAGCAGGAACGTCGCGACGGAGGCGAACTCCTCCACCGTGCCGTAGCGGCCGACCGGGATCTGCGTCTTGTTGGTGGCGGCCACCTCCTCCAGGCTCTTGTTGAACTTCTGGGCCGCGACGGCATCGAGCTGTTCCAGCCGTTCCGTCTGGATGCGGCCGGGCAGGATCGTGTTCACCGTGACGCCATCGGGCGCCACCTCCAGCGATAGCGTCTTGCCCCAGTTGACCAGGGACGCGCGCAGCGTGTTGGAGATGCCGAGGTTGGGGATCGGCTGGATCACGCCCGAAGAGGCGACGGTCAGGATGCGGCCCCAGCCGCGCTCGCGCATGCCGGGAAGCACGCGGCCCGTGGTCTCGATCAGGGTCACGACCATCGCCTGGAAATGCTTCAGCCAGTCCCCCGCCGTGACGGCTGAGATATTGCCCGGCGGCGGTCCGCCGCTGTTGTTGACCAGGATGTCGATAGCACCGGGTCCGTCGGCAAGGCCGGCCATCAGCCGGTCCACCGCCTCGGGTCCGTTCATGTCGACGGCGACGTAGCGGGCGGTGCCGGCTCCGCGCGCGGTGATCGCTTCGGCAGCCTGACGCAGGCGATCCTCGTTACGGCCGACCAGCGTCACATGGGCGCCTTCCGCCGCCAGTTGCTCGGCGATGCCGTGGCCCAGCCCCTTGCTCGATCCCAGTACCAGGGCACGCTTGCCCGTAAGTCCGAGGTCCATTGTTCTATCCTCCCACTTCCATTACGGCCGGGTACGTTAACCGGATGGCGGCGGGAGGCAAGGAAGCATTTACTTTTCAACCCTTTCGAGAGATCCCGCTATTCGTCATCGTCCGACTGGACGATGCGGACGTCGCGGGCATAGCTGAGCGGCACGCCCATCCTTTCGGTGCGGGAGATCACGGGACCGGCCGGCTCGTTCTCCTCGCACGGAGCCCTGAGCTGGGTGATGTAGAAGTCGGGGGAGATCCCCTCGTCCTCGGCATCGACGCTATGCCACGCCGACGGCAGATAGTACGAGGCCGACAGCGTCGGGCCGCAGATTGCCACGGTGTAAGGCTTGGTCAATGCTGCCGGGCCTTCGGTCGCCACGACCTTGCTGACCATGTTCGTCGTAGTCTCGGCCAGCGAGTTGCTCCAGAAATCCAGGTCGAACCTGTCCGCCCCGCCCGGCACGCCGCCGACGAAGGCGTTGAGATAGATGTACTGGTTGGGGTGGAGCTGGACCATCACGCCGGCATGGTAGATCAGGAAAGCTCCGGCGACGACCCAGGCGGCTATCCGCTGTGCCTTTGCCGGACGCAGCAGCCGGTCGAACCGGTCCAACGCCAGTCCGGCGACGACGGCCAGCAGCGGGATCACGAACAGCACGTGCCGGATGTTGTCGTAGAGGACGGCGTGGGTCGCGACGATGTAGACCGGCGGGAAGAACAGGGCGAAGGCGAAGGACAGGGCCGGCAGGCGCATCCGCGACAACCGGAACGGTAGCGCCAGCGCCGCCGCCGCCAGCAGCAGGACCATCGGCTCCGGCAGCTTCACCGCCAGGAAGGCCGGGATATAGTACCAGGGCAGATCGGCGGTGCTGAGCCAGTATCCGAAGAACGCGAAATCGAATTCCATCGGGAAGTGCGAGAACTCGACCAGCGCTTCCAGCGGGTGACCAATCGGGTTCTGCTGCGCCCAGGGCCACCAGACCAGCATGACGACGAAGGCGGTCGGCAGCACCGGCCAGAGATTGAGCGCGGTCTGCCGCCCCGTCCACCATAGGCGCGTCCGGTGGGCCGGCAAGGCGGCCTCGATCGCGATGAAGCCGGCGATGGTGAAGGCCAACGAGACGAATAGCAGCACACCCCCGACGCGGGTCCCCAGCGCCAGTCCGATCGCGACACCCAGCTTCAGCACCAGCGCCAGCGGCGGCGTCGGCAGCCGGTGAGCCAGCCTGACCGTGAAATAGGTAGACCACGTCATCGCGGCGGCGAACGGGATGTCCTTAGGGTTGTTGAACATCTGCCCGTACCAGTCGGGCGTGATCGCCAGCATGACCGCCGCGAACAGGGCCGCGCGCGGGCCGCCCATGACACGGCCCAGCTTCCAGCAACCGATCACCCCGATCACGCCGACAAGGCCATTGACGAGGTGGCGGGTCTCATAGACGCCGAACGGCGATATCAGGTTGGCGAGCGAGGCAATCGTATCGAACAGCCCGCCATACAAATAGAGATTGGAAAACGTCAGGGCGCCGTCATCCGCCCCGCGTGTGGCATACCACCGCAGGATCAGATCGCCGTAAGTGTTCTGCACCTCCTCGTCGAAGGTGATGCCGTAATGCCGGAAAGTCAGAAGGACGGCGGCGGTCAATCCAGCGAACAGTATCCAGGCGAACCGATCCCAGGATGCCGGGATGACGGCGGGTGCGGCAGAGACCGTGCTGACCAGTGCCGTACGGGTTTGGATTGTCGCCATGATCCGCACAGAATTTAAAAGTTAATTAATGAATAGGCAGACAGTTCTATTCAGGATCGATAACGCAAAGCACGATCCGTCAAGAATATCGTGACGCTTTCTACATGATGCGGGAATGACCGCATCATGAATTCTATTTCATCAAACCGGCAGGGAGAGATCAGTTGGCGGCTGCGATCAGTTCCGGTGGCGGAACGATCCCGTAGATGTCGGGCAGCACCACGACACGCTCGCCGCGCAGCACGGCGGGCCAATAGACGAAGCGGACCGGCATCGGCTGGGCCAGCCTGATCCAGCGGGTCTCTCCCGCATCGACCATGGCCGATATCCGCGAGGGGCTGAAGCCCGAAGCCATCAGCAGTTCCTCCGCCAGCGTTCCGGGGTCCGCCAGCCGCACGCAGCCGGAACTGACGGCTCGCCGGTCGCGGTTGAAGACGCGCGGGTCGTTGGTGCCGTGCAGGTAGATCTGGTCGTCGTTGGTCAGGTTGAAGCGGTAGCGCCCGAGGGCGTTGTGGTCGCCCGCCTCCTGGACGATGCGGACCCGCCAGGGCGACACGCCGCTCCAGTCCACCAATGCTGGATCGACCACCGCGCCGTCCAGCCAGACGGAGGCATGGTCGATGCCGGGTGCGCCGGTACGCCGCAGGTTCGGCAGCTTGTCCTGCTTAAGGACGGTCGGCGGCACAGTCCAGGTCGGGTTGAGGATGACATGGGTGATATGGTCGGCCAGCAGCGGCGTCGGCCGCGACGGGCTGCCGACCGCCGTTTCCATCGTCAGGACGGTTTCGCCGTTGCGCACCAGCGCCAGTTCCTGGGCCGGCAGGTTGACCACGACCATGGTTGCGGGAGCGGATGCCCTGAACTCCGCCATGCGGACCAGCGTCTCGCGGATCGAGGCGATCTCCTGCGCCGGCGTGACGTTGAGCGACGACAGCGTGGCGCCGCCGACCTTGCCGTCGGGGGTCAATCCGCGTTCCGCCTGGAAGACGCTTACGGCGGCAACCAGGATCTCGTCATGGGTATCCCGCTCCAAGCCGGGCGCAAGGTATCCCAGTTCGACCAGCCGGCGGCTGAGCTGGAGCACGCGTTCGTCCACCATGCCCGGCTTCAGCACCGGACCGCGGGCGATCCGGGTCGATACCGGCACGCCTTCCACGGAGCGCGCGGTTTCCTCCAGCGAGGCCAGACGAATTTCCAGCGCCGTCACCCACACGCCCAGCGCCTGATCGAACCCGCCGGCCCGCGCCGGAGCACCTGAGGCAGCGGTGAGGAACGCTACCAGCAGAGCCAGCAGGGTGACGGGACGGACGATGCGGGAGATCATGGCGGACTCGAAGGATATGGGACAATTATTCTAGCGCATCGCGGCGCTGGAACCAGAGCGGGGTCGTGATTTAAGTCACGCCCTTCGGAGGTGTTGCCGGCTTGCCCATCCGGGGATCACATCCGGGTTGTGTCCGACCCGATTTTGCTGCAAAAGCACGCGCGCCGGGCCTGTTTTCCGGTCCTCGTTTTCGGCCCCTGTTACGGCCCCGTTCCCGGCCCGGCAGCACTGGCCGCTGGAGAT
>DASQKT010000302.1:0-6342 GCA_035630415.1 Skermanella sp. | reverse complement strand
CTCCAGGCCGGCAAGCCCCTGCGCCAGTGTCTGGTTGAAGACCGTGCTGAGCAGCCCTGCCAGACCTACCACGGCGCCGCCGGCCTGCCGAGCTTCCGGTAAGCGCCCGACGTTCGCCAATGTCGGCACGACGATATCGACCGCTCCGGCGTCCGCCAGATCGCCGACGATCCCGGCCAGTTGCTCGGCCGCCGTGGTAATGGCTGCGATCGGATCAGCGCTGCCGATGGCATCCCGGACATCGTTGCCGCCGCCGTAGACGACGTAGAGTGCGGTGGGATCTGCTCCGGTCACGGCTGTCACGTCGAGGAATGTGTCGGTCTGGAGGCGAAGGCTGAGAACGGACGGCGAGGCCGTGACCCTTGCCGACCCAAAGGCGAAGTTGCTGCCGCCGCCAAGGAAAGGATCGACGGCGCTCCCAAGCGCGGCACCTAATTGGTCGAGCAAGATCGGACCATTGGAGAATCGTCCGTTGAAGTAATAGTCCGGGGGAGGGACGATGCCGTTGGTGCCGATAAAGACGTTGCCCGTGTCCGACAAGCTGTCGCCGAAAGCGACGATGGGCATTGCGCCGGCGCTGACGGAAGTCATGAGGATGGCGGCGCCAAGACTTACTCCAAGGCCAAGACTTACTCCAAGGATTGGGCATGCCGCCTTCGAGGACTTCTGCCGCAGGGACGTGAACGCCAGCATTACCAGCCTCTCCCGGATGATCTGCACACCGCGCGGGCATCATAGGCTTGGTCTTTCCAAGGGTCGAGCGCGCTTGGACGATTAACCCGACAGGTCGGGCATGCCTCTTTCTATCAGGTCTTGCAGGGCAGGATCGGCATGGTGCCGGCGCCGTCAGATAAACAGCCAGTCGTATGTTTTCCCGAATATTCCATCGGAATCGCCGGGGCCGTTGCCGTTCCATGCCGCCGCGAATCCGCCGTCGGCAAGGGTCGCAAGACCGACGGCGATCTGTGTGCCTTCGGTCGTGTCGTTTATCCGGAACTCGCTTCCGACCCGCTCACCCGATGAATCGTAGCGCTGCGCATGGGGGTCTATGATGCTTTCGTCCTGCTGGATCCGGTGGGAAGACCACGCCACCAGAAAGCCGCCGTCCTTCAGCGCCGTCACCACGTTGCCGCCCTGATCGCCGTCCGTCTGGGTGTTGACCAGGAATTCGCCGCCGGCGGGGGTGCCGGAGGCGTCGTAGCGCTGAGCGTAGATGCCACCGCCACCGCCGTCCTGTTCCTGCGAGGTCCACGCCGCGACGAAACCGCCGTCTTCAAGGGCCGTAACCGTGCTCTCGTACTGGACGCCCTGCGTATGGGTGTTCACCCGGAACTCGCCGCTGGCGGGGGAGCCGTCGGAGTCGAAGATCCTGCCATAGATGCCAAGGTCGCTGCCGTCCTGTTCCAGCGAACTCCAGGTCACGACGAAATCGCCATCCTTCAGGACCGTAACGTCGCTCGACTCCTGGTTGTTTTCGGTGAAGGCGTTGACCTGGAACTCATGGCCGGCCCGCTTGCCGGAAGGGTTGTATTGCTGACCATAGACGCCGTTGCGGCTGCCGTCCTGATCCCACGAGTTCCATGTCACGACAAACCCGCCGTCGTTCAGCGTCGCGACCGCGGCCATGGCCTGATTGTCGGCGGTATGGGTATTCACCCGGAACTCGCCTCCCGCCGGTTTTCCGGAAGCGTCGTAGCGCTGGGCGTAGATGCCGAAGCCGCTGCCGTCCTGGGGGGCCGATTCCCACGTCACGACGAAGCCGCCATCGCCCAGGCCGGCCGCCGTGCTGCGGACCTGATCGCCTGTCGTGAAGGTGTTGACCTGAAACTCCTTGCCGGTCGGGGCGCCGGCGGCATCGAAACGCCGGGCGAAGATTCCGAAATCGAAATCGGCGTCGTCCTGGCCTTCGGAGAACCATGTGGCGACGAAACCACCATCCTTGAGCGGCGCTAGGGCTTCGATCGATCCGCTCGCCTGATACCTCGCCACGGTGCCGTTGATCAGGAATTCCGGGCCGCCCTGCAATTCCGCGATACCGGCTCCGACGGGGGTCGTGCAGTCGTCGAAACGCAGGTTTTCGATGTTCCTGACGGTGTCGGTACCGGTCCAGCCGTCCGTATCGTCGATGTCGCTGACCGTGATCAGGCCGCCGTCGGTGCCGATCCTGTAACCGGCGCGATTGCCGGAAAAGACCGCTTCGTCCGTGCCGGAACCGCCATCCAGCGTATCGTCGCCGGGACCGCCTTCGAGGCTGTCGTTGCCGGCCCCGCCGTCCAGGTAGTCATTGCCGCCGTCCTGCCGTCCATTCCCGTTGCCGTCTCCAGGGCCGGCTTCATAGCCTGCTCCCTGGCCGTCCCGCCAGAACAGGGCGACGGACCCCATCTGGCCGCTGCCGCCGCTGGGATCGGATTGCGTCACCCAGGCCAGGACGCCATCCGAGAGATCCGAATGCCCCCGGTTGGTTTCCGGATCGGCGTCGGGGTTGACGATCCGCTGGATCGTAGCGCCGGTTTCCGCGTCCATCAGCACCTTGTCCGGTACTACGATGGTTTCGGTCGGCTTGAGTTCGAATGCCTCGCTCACCAGGATTTCCCGGCCATCCACCTTGACGTCGGTGACGAACCGGCTGGTGACGGGAGCCAGGCCGGCCGGGGGCTGGCCGAAATCCAGGCTGCGGACGAAAGCCCCGCTATCGGCCCGATACTGATGGACGTTCTCGAAGTAACTGAAACCGGGAAAGCGCGGCGTTGGTTCGGTTATGACGAGAGTGTCGCCGTCGAGCGCTATGTCGCGGGTCCCGGAGTCGTCCAGATCGGCCCCGGCCGGGGTGATCTGGTGGCGCAGCTCACCCGACGCGGCATCGATCACGAGGGTATATTCCGGCGCGCCGCCGCCGACGAACGAAATATGGACGGCGGCCGTATCGCCGGATAAATCCGCTTTCGTTACGATCCAGCCCGCCTCGCTTGGCGGCAGGGTATAGGTGTTCCGAAGGGCGCCGGTATCGGCGTCGTAGAAATAGACCTTGCCGTTCTCGGCGACGACGGCGCGGTCGCCGTCGAGATCGATGATCGAGCCGAAACCCCTGCTTCCGCCCGGCTCCGGGTTTTCAAGATTCCGCAGGAATTTTCCGGTCGTGTCATACAGGGAAACGGCCGTGGAAACGTCGAGCGAGGCATAGGGCTGTCCCACCAGGATGCGGCCTTCGGACACAGCCACGCTGGATGTGTGGGAGAAACTTGTGGATGCCTCGAAGCTGCCGAGCGGTTTTTGGGTTTCGACGTCGTAGATCAGCATCTGTCCACTGGGCGCCGCGACGACCAGGGTGGCGCCGTCGGTCACCACGTCCGCGAAGATCTTCTCGGCGGATGTTTCGTTCGCCGGGAGTTGGATCACGGCCTGCATCGAATATTCCAGCCCGGAATCGCCGTGGAGCGTGTCGTTGCCGGCACCCCCGCTCAGCCGGTCGTCTCCGCGCTGTCCGAAGATCAGATCGTTCCCGGCACCGCCCGACAGGAAATCGTCACCCATGCCGCCGCGCATCGCGTCGGCGCCGTCTCCGCCTGACAGGATGTCGCCGCCGGTCCCGCCCTGCAAATCGTCTTTGCCGGCGTTGCCCGCCAGCCAATCGCCGCCCGCCCCGCCCCAGAGCGCGTCGTCGCCGGCGCCGCCTTCGATCCCGTCCCATCCAGGTCCTCCGGCGAGGAAGTCGGCACCGGCGCCGCCTGAAATCCGGTCGTTGCCGCCATGGCCATTTTCCAGATCGTTGCCGCCGAGGCCCGAGAGACGGTCGTCGCCCAGTCCGCCGTACAGGATATCCCGGTCCGGTCCACCCTGGATGACGTTCATCACGACATCAGGTTCGAGCGGTGCTGCTGTTCGGGTGACATTTGTCATGGCGCAAGTCCCCTTGTTGTTGTTTGCGGCACCGTACGAGTTTTGGGAAAAATACGAGTTTTGGGAAATAATTCGCCAATGACGCGCTCTTATCGACAACTCGGCACGGGTTTATCTGCGGTCGATGACCGAATTTTTTAAAATCGCCAAGCTGGGTAGACGAAAATTTACTTCGCTGTTTGAGGGTGTGTAAAGGTCTGCTTCGGGCATTATCCTTTCGTATCTGTCTGTTCGACAGGAAAGGTGCTGACGTAATAAGCCGGTATGTGATTCAGGGAGTATGCTGCCGGTAAATCATGAAAAATTCTTGCGGCTTGATGCTTCGAAAGCTTTGTTCGCATTGATGATTATTAAACCAATGTGGGCCGCTAATCGATCCCGTCCGAATCGTCAAACCGCAGTTGATAGAATGTCCCCTCAGCGATGAAGGAAATCCGGGAAATCGGACCCTTATATTCGGCTACTCCGTCGGTCGAGCGCGCAAACGCCTTGCTGGAAAGCGGATCGCCTGCCGCCGCCTATGGCGACGCCCTGGCTTTGCTAGCGCGGCAGCCGGAAAACCGGTCGGTGGTCGATGTATTCGTTCGCGCGGCGGCGTGCGCCGAGCGTCAGGACGAGGGCGGCGAGGTCCTGCGCGGGCTTCGCGACCGTATCGACCCAGTCGGCTACGCCTGTGCCCTGGCGTCGATGTCGCTTCTGGCCGGAGACCTGGACACGGCGCGCGGCTGTGCCGACGGTCTTTCGACCATGCCGGAGGCGACCAGGGCATACCTGAACATGAGAGTCGCGATCGCGGAGCGGGAGGAAGATCTGGAGGCGCTGCTGGAGCGGATGCTGGAACGCGAACGGCGGATCGTGGATTTCCCCTTCGCCTGGCTCCCGGCGCGCTGGGAGGTGCAGGGGCGGCTTGGACGGCATGACGATGTCCGGCAGGAGGCGGCCCGGTTCGAACAGTCGATCCTGGCGCAGTTCCCCATCGAGCGCCGCATCGTCAGGCTTCAGCGGGCCATGGCGAACCACAACGCCCTGCGCTTCGGGGAGAGCGAGGCGCTGGCGCTCGGCGTGGCGGAGGGTCTGCTTGAGACGGGGCCGGGGCAGTCGTCTCCGGCGCCTTCGGCGCGGCTCGGCACCCGGCGCCGGCAAGGGATCGTCATCGGCGAGATCGAGCGGCTCGTCCTGACCCAGGCCTTGCCGGTGGCGGTTCATGCCGGCACGCTGCTCAGTCTGGTCAGGGAAGGCGGCTTCTTTCCGTCCGATCAGGATATCGATCTGGCCGCCCTGCCGCCGGCGACCAGTGCCGAGGTGGCGCAGGCCTTGACGGCGACCGGGGCGTTCCGCATCCGCCGGCTGGCGCTGGATACCGGTTCGTTCCGGACGCTGGTCCATATCCGGACCGGCTTGGCGGTGGACGTGACGGAATATCGCCGAGAAGGCGGTCGCTTCATCAGCACGTGGCGTCATCCCTCGGGCGTGGTGCTGCGGCAGGCGGCGGTCCCGGCCTTTGCCGCGCGGCTGGCCGATCATGCCGGCGTCGGCCGCCGGCTGCCGTTGCCGGAGTTGCCGGAGGAGCAGTTGCGGGCCACCTACGGCGACTGGGAGACGCCAAACGCCGATTTCGATACGCTGGTATCCGCCCCCAACATCCTGGAATTCACCGATTTCTTGCGCAGCGTCGCCGTTATCCGGCTTGCCGACGCGATGCTGTCCGGCCGAAACGGTCTGGCGCGTCATCTCGCGCGGACCCTGCACCAGCGGAACGTCTCGCCCAACCTGATGGAACGGATCGCCGATGGATTCGCCTGAAACTCCCGGTACGACTCCCGGTACGGCGCGGCATCGCTGGCGGACCGGCTACGCTTCCGGGGCGTTCGACCAGGTGCATATCGGGCATCTGCGCTACCTGCGCGCCGCCGCCGACCAGTGCGAGCGTCTGGTCGTCGGCATACCGAGCGATGCCGTGGTGGCCCGCGCCAAGGGGCGGGTTCCGCTGACCCCGCAGGCCGAACGGCTTGAGTTGGTCGCCGCCTTCGCCTGCGTGGCCGAGGCCCTGCCGGTGGCGGTTTCGATGGAGGACGCCGATCTTTTCGCCGGTCTCATTGCCGGTCTGGGGATCGACGCTGTTTTCATCGGAGCCGATTGGGAGGACACGCCGCGCTGGTCCCGCCTGCGTCCCCGGCTGGAAGCGCTGGGGATCGGCGTCATCTTCCTGCCGCGTACCGAGGGCATTTCGTCATCGCTTCTCCGGGCGAGGTCGGGGGGTGCCGTGGAGACGCCGCCGTGACCGGGCGAAACCCGCCGCCGCGCTACCGCGAGTTGCTGACGGCGGTGCTGGCGGGTGAGCCGATGCCGGTCTGCCCGGTGTTCGCCCATCGGCATCACCCGGCGGCGGATCAGGACGGCGAACGGCTGGCGGAGGCGACCTTGGCGTGGCAGGCGCGGTTCGAC
>DASQKT010000301.1:0-7700 GCA_035630415.1 Skermanella sp. | reverse complement strand
GACCAGAACCGCGTGATCCGGCCGCACCCGGCCTTCCGCCTGTTCGCCACTGCCAACACGGTGGGCCTGGGCGACACCACCGGCCTGTATCACGGCACCCAGCAGATCAACCAGGGCCAGATGGACCGCTGGAACATCGTGGCGACGCTGAACTACCTGCCGCACGACGACGAAGTGAAGATCGTCGCGTCCAAGGTCCAGGGCTATGCCGACGAGAAGGGCCAGAAGCAGATCTCCGCGATGGTCCATCTGGCCGACCTGACCCGCGCCGGTTTCATGTCGGGCGATATCTCGACCGTCATGTCGCCGCGTACCGTCATCACCTGGGCCGAGAACGCGAAGATCTTCGACGACATCCCCTTCGCCTTCCGCATCACCTTCCTGAACAAGTGCGACGAGGTGGAGCGTTCGACCGTCGCGGAATACTACCAGCGCTGCTTCGGGACCGAACTGCCGGAGTCGGGCGTGAAGGCCAACCTGGTCTGAGACCAACCGGATCAAGGTTAGGGCAGTAGCCGGCCCGCCGGACCAACCGAACTGAAGATAAAGATGTCTGACAAAGAAAACCCCGTCGAGATCTTCAAGCGCGCCACCTCGGCCGCGATCCGGGCCATCGCCGAACGGAACGATCTTCAGATCGGGTTCAGCGGCGAGCCTCCGGGCGTGGCCGGGACCAGGGTCCGCGTGCCGATGCCGGCGCGCGACCTCAACCCGCGCGACGTCGCGACCCTGCGCGGGGCGGCCGATGCCGTGGCGCTCCGCCTGCGCCACCACGACAGCGGCATCCACAGCCACCGCATGCCGACGGGCGACACCGCCCGGCAGGCGTTCGAGGCGCTGGAGCAGGCGCGCTGCGAGGCGCTGGGAGCCCGCGCCATGCCGGGGGTCGCATCCAACTTGGGCGCGGCCCTCGACGAGCGCTACCGGCGCCAGGGTTTCGAGCGGGTGACCGATCGGGATCAGGTGCCGCTGTCGGAAGTGATGCGCCTGCTGGCACGCGAGGCGCTGACGGGAGAGGAGCCGCCCTCCACCGCCCGGTTCGCGGTCGATCTCTGGCGTCCCTGGGTCGAGGAGCGCATCGGCGGGGAGATGACCGATCTGGCGGCGCTGCTGGACGACCAGGACGGCTATGCCCGCGAGGCCCGCAAGCTGTTGTCGCACCTGGACATGGAAGTCGGCGGGGAGCCGGAGCCGACCGAGGAGGACGAGGAGCAGGACCAGGAAGGCGAGCCGGACGAGAACGAACCGAATGACGGCCAGTCGCGCGGCGGCGAGGATTCGACCAGCCAGACCGAAACCATGACCCAGCCCGACACGCGCGAAGTCGATCAGGACGACGGGGCGGAGGGCGCCGACCAGATGGACGGCGAGATGGCGGAGGGCAGCGGCTCGGAAGAACCCGGCCAGCCCGGCCAGCCCTGGCGGCCGGAGCGCGACCGCCGGAACGAGATCGATCCCGACGCCTATAAGGCTTTCACGACCGAGTTCGACGAGGTGGTGGAAGCCGACGAGCTGTGCGACCCGGACGAGCTGACGCGGCTGCGGGCCTTGCTCGACCAGCAGCTCCAGCATCTCCAGGGCGTCATCTCCCGTCTGGCCAACCGGCTTCAGCGCCGGCTGATGGCGAAGCAGACCCGCGCCTGGGAGTTCGACCTGGACGACGGCATCCTGGACGCGGCGCGGCTGAGCCGCGTCGTCGTCAACCCGGTGCTGCCGCTGTCGTTCAAGCGCGAGAAGGAGACCGACTTCCGCGATACCGTCGTCGGCCTGCTGATCGACAATTCCGGCTCCATGCGTGGCCGCCCGATCACCATCGCCGCGATGAGCGCCGACATCCTGGCCCGCACGCTGGAGCGTTGCGCCGTCAAGGTCGAGATCATGGGCTTCACGACCAGGGCCTGGAAGGGCGGACAGGCGCGCGAGCGGTGGATCGGCCGGGGCAAGCCGCCGAACCCCGGTCGGCTCAACGACCTGCGGCATATCGTCTACAAGAACGCCGATGCGCCGTGGCGACGCGCCCGCAAGAACTTAGGCCTGATGCTGCGCGAAGGCATCCTGAAGGAGAACATCGACGGCGAGGCGCTGCTGTGGGCGCATAACCGCCTGATGGCGCGGCCCGAACAGCGGCGCATCCTGATGGTGATCTCCGACGGCGCCCCGGTGGACGACTCGACGCTGTCGGTCAACTCCGGCAACTACCTGGAGCGTCACCTGCGGCAGGTCATCGGGGAGATCGAGAACCGCTCGCCGGTCGAGCTGGTCGCGATCGGCATCGGCCACGACGTCACCCGCTACTACCGCCGCGCGGTTACCATCGTCGATGCCGAGCAGTTGGGCGGCACGATGATGGAGAAGCTGGCCGAACTGTTCGACGAGGACACGCGCGGTTCGGCACCCCAGGGGCGTGGCCAGCAGACGCGCCGGCGCGCGGGGTAAGGAAGCGAGGAGACGCGACCCTTGGCCGCGTTCCGTCTTTCGCTCAGGCCTGCAAACGGTTCGCAATCTCACTTGACAGGACAAGTCCTGGCGGGGAAGGTGCGCGTCACTGCGAGCGCATCTCATTTTCGCCTGCCTGTCGAGGGAACCCGATGAACTTTTTCACGCGCGGCGCACTCGCCGCCATTCTTGGTACGGCCGCCATCCTGGGCTCGGCC
Source organism: Skermanella sp. (assembly GCA_035630415.1). Classification (GTDB taxonomy): domain Bacteria; phylum Pseudomonadota; class Alphaproteobacteria; order Azospirillales; family Azospirillaceae; genus Skermanella. Next base: position 5,046 of record DASQKT010000301.1, on the reverse strand, counting down.
GTCTCCGCTTCCGCAGCCGAGGTCAACGTCTACTCGTCGCGTCACTACGACACCGACAAGTCGCTGTACCAGACCTTCACCCAGCAGACGGGCATCAAGGTCAACATCATCGAAGGCCGTGACGACGAGCTGATCGAACGCATCCGGACCGAAGCCGGCAACAGCCCGGCGGATATCCTGATCACCGTCGATGCCGGCCGACTGTGGCGCGCCCAGAACGCCGACATCCTTCAGCCGATCAAGTCCCAGACCCTCGAAGACACCGTGCCGAGCTACCTGCGGGAACCGAGCGGCCTGTGGTTCGGCCTGACCAAGCGCGCCCGCGTCATCATCTACAACAAGGCGGCCGTGAAGCCGTCGGAGCTTTCCACATATGAGGATCTGGCCGATCCGAAGTGGAAGGGCCGCCTGCTGATCCGCTCCTCGACCAACGTCTACAACCAGTCGCTGGCCGGCTCGATCCTGGCGGCGCATGGCGAGAAGAAGACCGAGGAATGGGCGCGCGGCATCGTCGCCAATCTGGCCCGCCGGCCGCAGGGCGGCGACAGCGACCAGATCCTGGCGGTGGCCGCCGGAGAAGGCGATATCGCGATCAGCAACACCTATTATTTCGGCCGCATCGCCGGTTCGTCCAAGCCGGAGGACAAGGCCGTCGCCGAGAAGGTCGGCGTGTTCTTCCCCAACCAGAACGACCGCGGCACCCATGTCAACATCAGCGGCGCCGGCGTCCTGAAGAACGCTCCGAACAAGGACAACGCGGTCAAGTTCCTGGAATACCTCGTCAGCCCGCCGGCTCAGAAGATCTTCGCCGAAGGCAACTACGAATACCCCGTATCGAAGGTTGCCGAGACGTCGCCGGTGATCGCCTCCTGGGGTTCGTTCAAGGAAGACAACCTGAACGCCGCCGTCTTCGGCAAGAACAACGAGGAAGCCCTGAAGATCATGGACCGGGCCGGCTGGAAGTAAGCTTCGCTTAAGCCGTCGCCGTCAGCGTCCGGTCGCGCCCTTCCGCCTTTGCGCGGTAAAGGGCGCGGTCGGCGCGGCCGATGGTCTGCTCTATGCTGGTATCGCCCGGCTTGCAGCAGGCGACACCCATGCTGACCGTGAAGCCGAAAGCGCTCCCTTCGGCCGCGATCTCCAAATCCGCAAGATTCAGCCGTACCCGTTCCGCCACCAGGAATGCGTCCTCGTCGGTGGAATCGGGCAGCAGCAGCGCGAACTCCTCGCCCCCCAGGCGGCCTACCAGATCGGTGTCGCGCAGCAGGGCGCGGCAGCACTTGACCAGCAGGATCAGCGCCGCGTCGCCTGCGGCATGGCCATAGGTGTCGTTGACGCGCTTGAAGTGGTCGACATCCAGCATCACCAGGGACACCGGATTGCCGTAGCGCCGCATCCGCGCGAATTCGAACGCCGCGCGCTCCATGAAATGGCGGCGGTTGGCGGCTCCCGTCAGGGCGTCGGTCAGGGCCAGACGCCGCAGCTCGTCCTCCGCCCGCCGGCGTTCGGTGATGTCGCGCACGGTCGCGGTGAACTGGCGGCCGGTGGGCGACGAGAACTGGGAGATAGAAATCTCAGCCGCGAATTCCGTCCCGTCGCTGCGCTTGCCCGTGACTGCTGGCCGATCGGTCATCGCGCGCGAACCGGTCAGGTCGCGGGCGAACTCCCCCAGGAAGCGCCGGTGCGGTTCGATCACCCGGTCCGGCAGCAGCAGGTCGAGCGCCCGGCCCAGCACTTCCGCCGCGGGATAGCCGAACAGGCGCTCCGCCGCCGGGTTGAACAGGGTTATGCGATATCCCTCATCGATCACGACGATCCCGTCATGAGCCAGTTCAATGATCCCCTTCAGCCGTTCTTCCGACAGGCGGACCTGCTCTTCCAGCGTGCGCCGGGTAATGGCGTAGCGGATCGCCCGCCGGATCGTGCCGCCTTCGAACTGCCCTTTGACCAGAAAGTCCTGCGCGCCGGCCTCGACGGCGGCGACAGCGAAATCGGCGTCGTCGAAACCGGTCAGGACGATCAGCGGCATGGCCGGCGCCTGGGCGCGGATGCAGGAGATGGTACCGAATCCATGGCTGTCGGGCAGCGACAGGTCGAGCAGCACGACGTCGAAGGTATCGGCGTTCAGCTGGTCCCGCGCTTCCCGCATCGAACCGGCCAGCACGATGCCGAACCGGTCCCCCTCTTCCGTCAAAAGCTCGCGGACGAGGCGGGCATCGCCTGGATTATCCTCGATCAGGAGGACTTTGATGGACCGCTGGCCGGTCATGCCGTCCTCCCGATCGTTCAGGCCGGCGGCAGCCGGACGGCGGTCAACCAGAAGTCCTTCAGCAGAGTTATCATTCTGATGAAATCTTCGAGTTCTACCGGCTTGGTGAGAAAACAGTTCGCATGCCGGTCATAAGCCCGCTGGACATCCGACTGAACGTCAGACGTGGTCATGATGATCACCGGCAAGCCCGACAGCTCGGGATCGGCCCGGATGTCTTCAAGCACCTCCCAGCCGTCCTTGCGCGGCATGTTGAGGTCCAGCAGCAACAGGTCGGGGCGCGGCTTGTCCTGATAGGGCGGCTGGCGGCGCAGGAACGCCATGGTTTCGACGCCATCCTCCACATGGTGAAGGGTAGCCAGGAACTTCCCTTCGCGCATGACCTCCTTGACCAGCCGTGCATCGGCAAGGTTGTCTTCCGCTAGGAGTATGTTCAGGCTAGATAACAGGTTATGCACGTTCAAGCTGCCGATCCATGCAATGATGAGATGATTAGGTTACGTTATACTTACCGGTTCAGCAAGTTTAGCGCGAACCCCGTGGTCTTCCGCCGCAGCCGCCGGCAGCGTGAAGCTGAATACCGTTCCCTGCCCCACTTCCGATGAAACCGAAATGGCGCCGCCGTGCCGCTCCACGATCTTCTTGACGATCGCCAGCCCGACACCGGTGCCGGGATGGGCGCGCTGGGTGTGAAGACGCTCGAACACCAGGAAGATCCGGTCGAAGTACTGGGCCTCGATCCCGATGCCGTTGTCGCTGACGGTGAACTCCCAGGCAGTCCCCACCGGCCGCACGTCGATCCGGATCACCGGGTTGCGATCGGCGGAGCGGTATTCGAGGGCGTTCGACAGCAGGTTACGAAAGATTTCCGTGACTTGGCGGGGATCGGCCGGAAGCTGCGGCGCCCTTGCCGTCACATCGATCCGTCCGCCGCAGGCCTGGATGGTCTCGGCCAGCCCGTCCACCGCCTCGGCGATACAGGCAGCCGTGTCGGCCAGCGCCACGGGCGGATCGCTCCGGTCGATCAGCGAATAGCGCAGCAGGTCCTGTATCAGGCTCTTCATGCGGACGCTGCTGTCCACGATGAAGCCGATGAAGTCGTCGGCATCGGCGTCCAGCTGCCCTTTGTAGCGGCGGGACAGCAGATGGGCGTAGCTGACCATGATGCGGAGCGGTTCCTGAAGATCATGGGCCGCAACTTCGGCGAAACGCGCCAGTTCGACGTTGGAGCGTTCCAGCTTCTCCACCGTGCGCCGCAGCCGGTTCTCGATTTCCTTCTGGTTCGAGATATCCTGCGAGGCGCCGCGAAAGCCGGCGAATCGGCCGTCGGCATGCTGGATCGGTATCCCGCTGCCCCAGAGCCAGACCGTCCTGCCGTCCTGGGCGATGCACCGGAACTCCTCGTGGTGGAAGGCCCTGGCGTTGCCGGGGCCGCTGCGAAGCAGCGCCGCCATTCGGGCGCCGTCTTCCGGCGCCATCAGATCGACCATGGGACAATGCAGCAGTTCGGCCGGACTATGGCCCAGCACCGCATGGACCCGGTCGCTGACGAAGGTGTAGCGGCCATCCACGTCGGTTTCCCAGATGAACTCGCCGGCGATTCCGACGATGTCGAGGAACCGGCGGTTGCTCTCCCGCAGGCTGCTTTCGATCTCGATTCGCTGGGAAAGGTCGTGGGTGAAGACGGAGAACCCCAGCAGCCGGCCGGCTTCGCCCTCCCGGATCGCCGCGACCGTGGTCGTGCCGAGGAACCGGGTTCCGTCCTTGCGGCGGTGCCAGCGCTCCACCGCGTAGCGGCCGTGCTCCCGGGCCGCGGCGATCTCCGCCTCCGGCACGCCGCCGGCGGCGGCGTCGGCCGGGAAGAACAGGGAGTAGGGTTGACCGATGACCTCCTCCGCCGCGTATCCCTTTATTCGGCGGGCGCCGTTGCTCCAGCTCACCACGGTGCCGTCGGGAGCCAGCATGTAGATGGCGTAGTCATCGACGCTGTCGACCAGCAGCGATTGACGCCGCTCGCTGACCAGGATGTTCTCGCGCGCGGCGGCGACCTCGCGGCGCAGATGCACCGGGTCCCGCACCAGTCTCCAGGCGGCGAACCCGCAGGCCGCCGCCAGCAGCGCGCCGAGCAGCCGCAGGGTCATGGTGTAGGGCGCGCCCTGCGGCCAGCCCCCACGCGGGATCGCACCCAGTTGCCAAGTCCCGTTGGGCAGCACGATGTCCGTCACCACGGGGTTGTCCGCGAACAGCTCCGGCCGCCCCAGGAACACTTCCCCGGCAGCCCCCAGCCCGTCGCGCCCGCGCATGGCGAATTCCATCATCGTATCGGTGCCGTCGGCAAGGCCCGCCTCCCGGAAGAGGGTCTTGACGTCGACGATGATGACGGCGAGGCCCCAGACCTTGCCGGCGCCAGGCCCAGTGCCGGAACCACCGTTGGGCGGGGCGCTCGGGTCCGGCAGGATCACGGGAAGCCGGCCGATGATCGCCTCTCCCCCCTGTAGGAGCGGAAGCGGCCCCTGGATCAGGAACCGGCGCTTCCCGATGACTTCCAGGATGGCGCCGCGACGGTTGGGATCGGCCAGCAGGTCATGGCCGATCGCCTGTTCATTGCCGGCCAGCGGAAAGAAATGGGTGGCGATGGCGTTGCGGGCGAGCGCCAGTCCGCGAACGCCGGATACGCCGTCGGCGGCGGCGCCCGCCGCTTCCTCGAATTCCGTCTGTGTCAGTTCGGGATTGCTGCGGACCAGCGCTATCAGGCTGCGCACCAGGAAAAGCCGGGCATT
>DASQKT010000300.1:0-5212 GCA_035630415.1 Skermanella sp. | reverse complement strand
CGGGTATTCTCATCGACCGAATATTGCCGGGCGAGTTCGACGAAGTCGGTCACGCTGTCGGTCGCCGCCGACAGCGCCTTTTCCGCGTCGGTCTTGGTGCGGCAGGCGATGCGGGCGACGGAGATGGACGTGAAGCGGGCGCTGTGCTGGCGGTAATAGTTCTGCACCAGATCCTTTGTGACGACCGTTTCCCGCAGCCGTTCCCGCCGCATCTCGGCGGAAATGGTTTCCAGCCACTGTTCCTTGGCGAGGCCGAAATGCTTGAGATAGGACGCGAAGGCGGCTTCATCCCAGAGGCCGAGCGTGGTGCGGCGGGCCTGAACCCGTTCGTCTATGTCCGCCTGCGGCAGGGTGACGGCATGCTCCCGCAGCTTGTATTCGATGACTCTCTGCTCGATGATCTCATAGATGGCGGTGCGGAAGGTTCCCTTGGCCTTGAGGTGAAGGATGACATCGGCAACCGTGACGGCGTCGCCTTTGACTGTGGTTACCGCGGTACCAAGCTCCATGATTCACCAGTATCTTGTTTTTTCTTGAAAATTCAGATCCAGCCGAAACGCCGTCGGCCATCCGCGGATGAATTGCCGGAGGTGGCGCATCGGCCGATGCCTCCCCTTCGGATCGGAGGAAACTCATGTGAGTTTAAATTAAATTCGTTACTTCATTATGACCGGCTGGATGCCTGCCCGTGTGGCTAATGGTGCCAATACCACTTACGGCACGGTCGCCATCAGCGTCGTCACATCCAAATGGAGGGTGGGCCGCCGATCCGGCGGGCCGAATGGTTGACGATCCGGTCGTTCCAGTTTCGTGGGTTCATGATGCCGCAGACCAACTCCCTCATCCGCCGCAAGTTCCTGTACGCAGCCCTCATGGCGGCATGGCTGGCGGGGATGGGACCGGTTCAGGCGCTGGCTCAGGAGGCGCCGGCTGGACCGGCGCCTTCCGCCGGTACGGTAGAAGCCGGCAAGACGATTTCCGAGACCGGCAAGGCGAGTTCGAAGCGGCTGACGCTGGCGCTGCCGGGCGGCAACCTCTCCTACACCGCGACGGCGGAGATGATGCCGATCGTCGATGGCAAGGGGGAGACGACGGCGCGGCTGTTCGTCGCCTCCTATACGCTGGAAGACAAGGACCCGGCGACCCGGCCGGTGACGTTCCTGTTCAATGGCGGACCTGGAGCGGCGTCCGCCTTCCTGCATCTGGGCGTCGTCGGTCCGCGCGTGCTGGTGACCAACCAGGACGGCACCCTGCCCCGCCCGCCGGCCAAGCTGATGGACAACCCCGAAACCTGGCTCGGGTTTACCGATCTGGTGTTCGTCGATCCGGTCGGGACCGGCTATTCGCGGGCGACTGGCAAGGACGACGATGCGGAAAAGCGCTTCTGGGGCGTGAAGGGTGACGTTAGTAGCCTGTCGGAGATCGTAAGGCTGTGGCTGACGAAGAACGGGCGCTGGGCTTCGCCCAAGTTCCTGGCGGGCGAGAGCTATGGCGGATTCCGCGCCGTGATGATGGCGCGCGACCTCCAGCGGAACGCCGGTGTCGCGCTGAACGGCATGGTCCTGGTATCGCCCGCCCTGGAGTTCTCCCTGCTGCGGGGCGGCGATCATGACCTGCTGGGATGGGCGATGGCCCTGCCGTCCATGGCGGCATCGGCGCGGGACAACGGGCTGGGAGTTCCGACCGGCCAGGAGGAGGCGGAACGGTTCGCCCTGAACGACTATCTGGTCGGCTTGGCCAACCTGACCGATCCGGACAGCGACCAGTCGAAGGCTTTCAACGCTCGGATATCACGCCTGACCGGCGTGCCGGTCGATGTGGTCGAGCGGCACGCCGCCAAGCTGCCGATCCAGATCTTTGCCAAGGAACTTCTTCGGGAGCCCGGCCGGATCGTCAGCCTGTACGACGGCACGATCAGGTTCCCCGATCCCAGTCCGGAGCGGCAGTCGGTCGGGTCCGACCCGTTGCTGGACGCGCTGGTGGCCCCCTACTCGACCACCTTCAACGATTATGTCAGGCGTGAGCTTGGCTTCGAGAGCGATGTGCCCTTCCGGCTGTTGAACTGGCGGGTTTCCGGCGAATGGGACTGGGACCTCGGCCGGCAACAAGGCTTTGCCGGGGCGACGGAGTCCTTGCAGAAAGCGATGGCGGTCAACCCTGATATGCATGTTCTGGTAACACACGGCGTCCACGACCTCGTCACGCCTTATCTGGCATCGCGCTGGCTGATCGATCAGGTGCGGCTGCCGCGCGAGGTCAAGGCGAACATGACAGTGAAGACCTACCAGGGAGGTCACATGATGTATCTGCGGCCTGAAGAGCGCCGGCTGATGAACGAAGATGTCCGCCGGCTGTATGACGCGGCGCTCGGCTTGGGGCGGTGAAGAGCCGCTGGACTGGAATCGTTCTGGCCGGGGCGCTGCTGACCGTTCCGGTGCGGGCATCGGCGGCGGATCTGGCCACGCTGTCGGCGATCCGCTGGGGCATGGACGCGGCCGAACTGGACCGGGCGCTGGGCAATGCCGACACCCGCCTGCCGGGGCGCTGGGACTTCGGCCGGTACTATGCGGACAGCAGCGTCGAGGATGTCGAGGTGGCCGGCCTGCCCTTCCGGGCATTCCTTCAGATGGACCGCAAGAGCGGCAAGCTGGCGCAGGTCCTGCTGGAAAGGCGCGGCCAACAGGCGACGCCGATGGTGTTCGAGGACATCGCCAATGCGCTGATCGGACAGTTCGGCCAGCCGACCGAGAACCGCAGCGACGGCAATGCCGCCGTTCCGTCGTCGGTCAGGCTGGTCTGGAAGCTGCCGGACATGACGATCAACGCCAGCTTCTTCGACTTCCGGACCTCCGCGATCTTCTCGGAGGACCCGAATGTCGAGCCGAACCCGCTGGTCCCTTATTCGGAGCGTCGGCGCAACAACCCCAGGACCCTGCCGCGCCGAGCGCTGATCCGGTTCAACCCTCCCGAATGTGACGGAGCAGGATGCTGACCAGCTTCTCGCAGCCCTCGCGGTCCTGGTCGTCGAAACGGCTAGGATGCGGACTGTCGAGGTCGAGGACGCCGAGCACGCGGTTGCCGGCCAGCAGCGGAACCACCAGCTCGGAGCGGGACGCCGCGTCGCAGGCGATGTGTCCGGGGAATGCATGGACGTCGGGTACGACCTGGCTGGTCAGCGTTTGGGCGGCGGTGCCGCAGACGCCCTTGCCGACGGGGATTCGGATGCAGGCGGGCTTGCCCTGGAACGGTCCGAGCACCAGCTCGCCACCCTTCATCAGGTAGAAGCCGGCCCAGTTGAGGTCGGGCAGACCGTGATAGATCAGGGCGGCCATGTTGGCGGTATTGGCGATCAGATCCGTTTCGCCCGCTGCCAAGCCTTCTAGCTGGCTCGCCAGATCGGCGTAGAGTTCGGGCTTGGGCGTGGATGCCGCGGGTGCGAAAAACTGTTCTGCTGGCATTGGGGTTATCCGTGCTTTGGGGACGAACCTCCCCTACATAGGGAAGATGTTGGAAAATCGAGGAAGCCGATGAGGACGCTCTACGTCGATACCGAGACGAGCGGCGTGGTGCAGGGGCCGGGCGGACTGGTCGAGATTGCCGTGGTGGATGAGAACGGTTCGGTGCTGTTCGAGCAGTTGGTTAATCCGATGCACCCGATCAACCCGTTCTGCGTCCGCATCCACGGGATAACGGATGAGATGGTCGCCCAGGCGCCGACTTGGGACGAGATCAGGCCGGAACTGGCCGCCTTGCTGGATGGCTCGCATTTCGTGGCCCATAACGTGAAGTTCGACCGTGGCGTGGTGGGGGAAGCCGGCGACGGCATCCTGGAATCGACCTGCACCGTCGAAATGTGCCGCCGCAAGCTTGGCTACCCGCTGAAGCTGGCGCTGGCGGCGGAACGCGCGCAGCACGTCGCAGCCGGACCGTGGCACAGGGCGGCGGCCGACGCACTGGCCTGCCGAAGCGTGCATGTCTGGCTGATGGGGCTGCCGGATCTGGCGCCGGAAGAACGGCGGGCGCTGCAAGCGGCGCGGAAGCGGGAGAAGCACGCGGCGAGGGCGGCACTCAAGGAGATCGACCCGCGCCTTGCCAAGGTGCGCGAGCAGCGATGCCCGACGCCGTTGCGCCACGGTCAGCCGTGGACGGAGGAACTTGACGATCGGCTGGCGCTGATGTGGCGCGACGGGCGGGAGGTGCTTGACATCCTGGAACTGTTCCTGCGGACGCCGCGCTCGATCTTCGCCCGGCTGGAGCACCTGGGGCTGATCCCGCCGGAGCACAACCCGTATGGGTCGCGGCCAGGGTGACGACTTCAAACTGCGTTATGGGACGCAATTGTGCCCCGTTAAGGATTTCTCGCCGTAGGTCGGTCTAAAGCGAAGCGGCAGCCGACATAGACGCGCCTGCTTGTCGGGTGCCGCTTCGCTGTACCCGACCTACGAGGAGAAAATCTTTCGGCCTTAGGTCTACCCACGCCGCCATCCGGGCGAGGATGGCGGCGTGGGAGCGGATGCCGTTCTGATAGCACTTTAACTCGAACTTTTCGTTCGGTGAGTGGATCAGGTCGTCTTCCAGGCCGAAGCCGACCAGGATCGAATCGAAGCCCAGTATCCGCTGGATATAGCCGACGACCGGGATCGATCCTCCGGCGCCGATCAGGACGGGCGGCTTGCCGTAGATGTCGGCAAGGCCGGTCATGGCGCGCTGGAGGTGGGGGCTGTCCACCGGGACCTTGATCGCGGGAGAGTTGCCGAAGGTCGTGACCTCCCAGCGGGCGTCCGGCGGGGTGCGGGCGTCCAGGAATTCCTTGATGCCGGCGAGTATCTTCTTCGGGTCCTGCCCTGCCACCAGCCGGCAACTGAACTTGGCCGAGGCCTGCGCCGGGATCACCGTCTTGGAGCCAGCGCCGGTGTAGCCGCCCCAGATGCCGTTGATGTCGCAGGTCGGACGCGCCCAGATCCGCTCCAGCGAGGACCAGCCTTCCTCGCCGCGAGGGGTCTTCAGGCCGACGCCTGCCAGGAAGCCGGCCTCATCGAAGCCCAGGCCACGCCACTGTTCACGCTCCGCATCGGTGAGCGGCTGGACGTCGTCGTAGAATCCTGGGAACTGGACGCGGCCCTGATCGTCGTGGATCTGCCCGAGGATGCGGGTCAGTGCGTTGATCGGGTTCAGCACCGCGCCGCCATACATGCCGGAATGGAGGTCGTGG
>DASQKT010000299.1:0-13648 GCA_035630415.1 Skermanella sp. | reverse complement strand
AATTTTTCGATCGCGCCGCACGCAAAAATTTCGTGAGATTGGCCATATAATAATTAAACATTTATTACTAATCGATCCATTTCAAGGCGAACGAAACCAGTCCCTTCACCAACTACTGCCATCCTACCCCATTCCGTCCACACGTGACTGAGCAATGGCGCCGCATGCCAAGGCGCCGCATTCAGTTGTGTTTTTACGAATTATGTTATTAAAACGAGAAAGTATTGACGTTATACACACCTTTAGCGGATATTCGAAGAAGCTGGCGGCATTGCGCCGTGCTGCGGCGGGCTCGGTTGGCAAGCTGAGGGACAGATTGATGACGCTATCGGGGAAAGAGAATCCTGAGCCGGAAGCCGAAGGGATGACGCCCCGGCTGGCCTTCGCGGTTTCGCTGATCTATTGCGTCGCCATCGACAGGGAAGTCGATGCGCGCGAGGTGGGCCGGCTGGTTTCGGCCTTCGGCGGCAAGGTCGCTCCCGACCTCATCGAGGTCGGGGCCAGTTACCGCGCCCTGTTCCACCGAGCGGTGGAGTATGTCCAGACCCATGAATCCGACGATTTCCTGGCAGAGGCGACACCTCTCCTGACAAGGGATCAGCGGCTGTGCATCCTGTTGAACATGGCGGACAGCGTCCTGGCCGACAGCAAGGCCGAGCCTGCGGAGCGAAGGCTGTTCGCCAAGTTCCAACAGGCCTTCGGCATTCCGGACGAACGCCTCCGGCCGCTTTTCGAGGTGATCCTGCTGAAGAACGACCTTCAGATATTCGGCCATATATCCGGCTCGGGACATGCAGCCGCGACCTGAACGCCGATAATCCTCCCAAAGTACAACCGTCGGCCTGTACCAACCGGCGATGGGAACCGCTATCCTCGCGGTCACATCCATAACCGGCGGTCAGAAGCCGGTGGCATAATCCGGGAGGAACCCGCCCATGCGGCATCTCGTCACCAGCCTGCTCACGATGGCGGTGCTGCTGCTCAGCTCCACGCTCACAGATCATGGCTTCGTTGCCCGAGGATTGGCCGCCGACCGGCCCGCCGTGAGAGTCGGCGTCCTGAAGTTCGGCACGGTCAGTTGGGAACTGGATACCATCAAGACCCACAAGCTGGACGAAGCGGAGGGCATCGACCTTCAGGTCGTCGACCTTGCCAGCGGCCAAGCGACCCAAGTGGCCTTGCAGGGCGGCGCCGTCGATATGATCGTGACGGACTGGCTGTGGGTCTCCCGCCAGCGGGCGGACGGGGCGGACTTCACCTTCGCACCCTATTCCACCTCGACCGGGAGCGTGATGGTGCCGGCAGGGTCGGAGATCCATTCGCTTGGAGACATGAAGGGACGCAGGATCGGGATCGCCGGAGGGCCGCTGGACAAAAGCTGGCTGATGCTGCGGGCGCTGATGATGCAGAAGCACGGCTTCGATCCGGACAAGGACATGGCGAAGACGTTCGGCGCGCCGCCGCTCCTCAACGAGCAGGTACGGAGCGGCGGGGTCGATGCGGTGCTCAACTACTGGAACTTCGCGGCTCGCTTGAAAGCTGCTGGCCTGCGCGAGGTCGCGACGGTGGAGCAGGTCGCCCGTGAGCTTGGGATCACGACCAACGTGCCCATCATCGGCTATGTCTTCAGCGATGCCTGGGCCGGCAAGAACACGCCGGCGGTCAAGGGTTTCCTGCGCGCTTCCCAAACCGCCAAGGCGATCATGGCCAAAAGCGACGAGGAATGGCGGCGGCTCGCCCCCCTGACGAAGGCAGAGGACGACGCCACGCTGACGGCGCTCCGCGACGGCTACCGGGCCGGTATTCCTTCCGCGTGGGGAACGGCTGAACGGGACGACGCCGCCAAGGTTTACGACATCCTCGCCAAGCTCGGCGGGCGCGAATTGGTCGGGGATTCGCCCCATCTGGCGGCCGGGACGTTCTGGCCCGGATCGTCGTTCTGATGGTGCTGTCGAAGGTGGGCCGGCTGCCGGCCCATATCCTGTCGCTCCTGGTCCTGATCGTCATCTGGGAAATTGCGGCCGTGATCGCGGGGAGCAGGCTGCTGCCCGGACCGGGCGCCGTGGCGCTGCGGCTGGTGAGGGAGGTCACCGAAGGCGGGCTGCTGTTCCATTTGGCAGTGACGCTGGCGCGGGTGGCGGCGAGCTTCGCCATCGCCATGGCGGTCGGTACCGCGCTGGGCATCGCGATGGGCCGCATTCCGCTGCTGGACCGCTTCCTGGATGGCTGGCTGGTGCTGTTCCTCAACGTGCCGGCCCTGGTGACGATCATCCTCGCCTATGTCTGGTTCGGGCTGACGGAATCCGCTGCGGTCGCGGCGGTAGCGGTCAACAAGATCCCCAACGTGATCGTCACGCTGCGGGAAGGTGCGCGTGCGCTCGACCGCGATTACCTTGAAATGTCGGCGGCCTATCGATTGGGACGGCTGAAGACCCTGCGTCATATTGTCCTGCCGCAGCTTTACCCGTATTTGCTGGCGACCGCCCGATCGGGGCTGGCATTGATCTGGAAAATCGTGCTGGTGGTCGAGTTGCTGGGACGCAGCAACGGCATGGGATTCCAGCTACAAGTGCTGTTCCAGCTCTTCGACGTGACCGGCATCCTCGCATACACCGTCGCCTTCATCGTGGTCGTCCAGATCATCGAATTTGCCGTACTGCAACCGCTGGAAATCCGCGCCGGACGCTGGCGGCGCTGATCAGGATCAGCATTTTTGTTGCACTGCACAGCAATTTGCCGTTACAGCAGTATTAAGCAAATATGTCGTCTGGAACGAATTCACCTGCTGAGGCGTTTCATGTCTTATGTGCTTCTCGTGGTTGCCTGCCTGAACGGCCATCCTGACGAGTGCCTCGAGCATCGTCTGCCCCTTCCCCAAATCACCAACGCCACCGCCTGCCATCTCGGCGGCGCCGTCCTTCTGCGCGACTGGATAGCGGGCCATCGGGGATGGCGCCTGACCGAAGTGAAGTGCCTCGCCAATTCAAAAGTGGCATCGGCGCAAAATTAACAGTTTGGTTACAGACAATAGTTAACGTCACTCTCCAGACACCTTCTCATCCCGCCGGGGGAACTGCCATGGTGAAGCAAGACGACGTGATCGAACGTACTTCGATCGTTACATATGCCCTGCTTGAAGAACTGCACGAAGTTCTCGCGGATGCGAAGAACCCGGATGAAACCAATCTTGGAGTCATTATGGGACTGGCAATGTTCCTTGACGACAAGATCGGACCGATGCGGTCACAGAAACTGATGTCCCAGGCGCCCGGCATCATCCTGAAGACCGACGCCCATGTAACCGACGAGTTGATGCAGCGCTTCGCTCCGGTTCTTCGGGCATTCGGCGCCCATCTCGCTGAATTCGCGACGGCGCCGGTCGCGGCACGGCCGCTGAGCAAGGTCAGTTGACCGTGCTGCGCTAAATAGCGGAAGAGCCGCAGGGCAAGACCGGTCGGGCAGGTGTGACACACGACACAGTCACACCCTTCGAAAAACGCCAGGGTCTTCTTAGTCGTGGGGCGGTATCGAGCCGGCTCCGGCAAACGAACCTGACGATGGCCCGATCGAGGGGGATACGATGAGAAGCACCGCCGGAAAGCTGGCCCTGGGCCTCGGCGCACTCAACCTCGCGACGCTGATACTGGTGGCCACGGTTTCCGCCGACGACGGTTTCTGGGGTATCGGAAACAAGACGCTCCCGCCGGGGGCGCTGCCGGTATCCGCCATAGCGCGCGGTATCGAGGAAGCGGGCATCACGCACATCTACGCCATCGACGCCGGCCGCAACGTCTACGAAGTGAAAGCGGTCGATCCGAGCGGCAAGCGGGTCCGCCTGACGGTCGATCCCCTGACCGGCGCCATCATCGCGCGTGCGTTATCGTGACGCGGCAAGGGTAACTTAATTAGGGGCAAGGGCAACCGGTTGCTGCATTGAGGCGCCTTCGAGGGTTATCATGGAGTCGCCTCTCCAATCCCCGGTGCCGATGTGACCAAGAAATCCCCTGCCCTGCCCGATGCCGCGCAGGAGCGCGCCCGATGGACCGCAAGCGGCCCTGTCTGGGACCGCTGGTCCGACCCGATGGCGGACATGGCCGACCGCCTCAACCTGCCTCTTCTCGATGCCTGCGGCGTCATGCCCGGAGAGACCGTGCTGGATCTGGCATCGGGCGCCGGAGAACCCGCCCTGAGCGCCGCGAAGCGCGTCGGCCCCGGCGGGCATGTCATCGGCATCGACCTCGTGCCGGCGATGCTGGCGGGCGCCATCCGGCGCGCGTCCGACTTCAGCGGAACGAAGCCCGGCTTCGTCGTCGGCGACATGACCTCCCTGCCCTTTCCCGACGGCCATTTCGACCGCGTGACCTGCCGGTTCGGCATCATGTTCGTGCCCGATATCCAGTCCTGCCTTTCGGAGACGGTCAGGGTGCTGAACCCGCACGGCAAGGCAGCCTTCATGGTGTGGGGTCCGCTGGGCGACAACACCCTGTTCTCCGAACTGGACGCGGCGGTGTCGGACGTGATCGGCCCCGATCCCGAAAACGCGCTGGGACCGCTCTTCCGCTTCGAGGAACCAGGTTTCCTCGGCGACATGATGGCGGAGGCCGGCTTTCGGAACGTCATGGAAGAGTCATTGCGGCCGACCGCGCGGGTTCCGCTGGACAAGCCGTTCTGGCGCGCCTCCCTCGACATGCTGTTCGCTCCCCGTCTCGCCTCGGCCCGCAAGGGGAGCCGTGAAAAGATCGAAGAGGCAGTCAGGTCACATTTTTCCAGCGTGGCGGTCGAGGGCGTCTGCCCGCTGCACCTTCATGCCAAGATCGTTTCGGGGGAGGTCGGCTAAGCTGCGGCAGTCAGCACTCGTTCCCCATCGGATCGATAGCTACCAGGATGCCGAACAGCATCGCCACGTCACCGTCGGAGCCGCCGAGAGGCAGAACGAGTTCCTGGAAATCGAGATAACCACGGCCGCACCAGCCAAGATCCCCGCTGCGCCAAGCAGGTTGCCGCCAGCGCACGACGTCCAGCGCCCGAGTCTCGGCCTCCAGGCCATGCACAGCGCTCAGCCCGGTCCCCAGCGGCTTGCCCGTCAAGGGCGTCTGATGCAGCCACGACAGCTTCTGCCCCGCGACGCGATAGGTGAACCTTGGCTCATCCCCGTTCACGTTCACGTTCAGAAGGAACACGTTGCCGAGCAAGGTCGGAAAATCCGCTGGATCGATATCCCGGCGCGACGGCAACGCGGAAGGGTCCGGCCGCCGTCCGAGCCAGTAATCGTACAAGGTCCTGAGCTTGGCATGCGTCCATAGCGGCGGATGCCGGCCGCTGAGGCTGGTGCAAACCGTGGGAACGGGATCAAGGGTGGCTATGTGGCTCATACCCTCCACACTACCTACCCCTAACGATTAAGTCCAGTTAATCAATAATTTTCCTTAAATACTTAGATTGCTATGGCGATTTGGCCACATCGGTATATCCCTAGGGAAACATGGGTCGGGAATAATCCGCTAAAGGAACGACCGGACGGCTCAAGAGTTTAAGAGCCACCCCTTCCCGATCGCGGCTAAGAAGAAATGATGCCCGAGCAAGTACCGATCCTTCAACCCGGCCGCACATGCTGGCGCACCGAGCAATCCAACCGTTTGTCGCTGATCGTGGATGCCTGCGATTATTTCGCGGTGGCGAAGGCGGCCATCGAACGGGCGCGGCATTCGATCTACATGATCGGCTGGGACTTCGACCTGCGGCTGCGGCTTGACCCGGCCAATCCGGACGCTACCGAGCCGGACGAACTCGGGGCCTTCCTGAAACACACGGTCAACAGCCGCCCCGGCCTACAGGCCTATATCCTCAAATGGGACATGGCGATGCTGTTCACGCTCAGCCGCCAGATCGTACCCGTGCTGGCGCTGGACCTGATGACCCAGCGACGCATTCATTTCAGACTCGACGCACAGCATCCGTCCGGTGCCGCCCACCACCAGAAGATCATCGTGATCGACGACGCGCTTGCCTTCTGCGGCGGCATCGACATGACCGACAGCCGCTGGGACACGCGTGACCACAAGCCCGACGACGAGTTCCGGGTTCTCCCCGGCGGCTCGCCCTATCCGCCGTTCCATGACGTGACGACCGCCGTGGATGGCGAAGCCGCCAAGGCGCTGGGCGAATTGGCGCGGGAACGCTGGCACCGCGCCACGGGCGCCCATCTGCCGCCGCCGCCGGCCTGCGAACTGGACCCGTGGCCGGAACGGCTCAAGGTAACCTTGAGGAACGTTCCCGTCTCCATTGCCCGGACATGGCCGCAGATGGGCAAATACGAGGAAGTGCGGGAGATCGAGCGCCTGTACCTTACGGCAATCCTGGCCGCCAAGCGGACGATCTACATGGAAAGCCAGTATCTCGCTTCCCACGCCATCCGTGATGCCCTGATAAAGCGGTTGCGTGAGCCCGACGGCCCTGAAGTGGTGGTGATCAATCCCGAGTCGGCCGATGGCTGGCTGGAGCAGTCGGTCATGGATACCGCGCGGGCGCTGATGGTCCGGCAGCTTCGCCGTGAGGATCGCCACGACCGGTTCCGCATATATTACCCCGTCAATGCCTCCGGCACGCCGATCTATGTCCATGCCAAAGTCCTGACCATCGATGACAGGCTGCTGCGTGTCGGCTCATCCAATCTCAACAACCGGTCGATGGGGTTCGATACCGAATGCGATCTCGCGATCGAGGCGGTTCCGGGTGAACCATCCGCCACCGGGATTGCAGACACGGTGATCGGGTTCCGCAACGATCTGATCGCCGAGCACTTGGATGTCAGCGTCGCGGCGGTCGAACAAGCGCTGGAAGCGCGCGGGTCGCTGGTCGCTGCCATCGATAGCCTGCGCCAGACAACGGGGCGCACCCTGGTGCCGCTTGAGGTCGAGGACCTGAACGAGGTTCAGGAACAGGTGGTCGAAGCCCGCCTGCTTGACCCGGAGCGGCCCAAGCAGGTCGAGCGTGCGATCAGCCATGGCATCAAGAAGTTCGTGACGAAACCCAACTGGGCGGCGATCGGCGCGGCGGCAGCCGGGATCGGGCTGGCGGCATTCGCCGGTCGGCGGCTTTACACGAAGAAGTACTCGATCAAGCGCGGCGACAGCGACGGCGCCGCCTGAGCAGTTCTGAGAGGCGGGCTGATATTACTTGTGGGCCGGGGCGGCGGGTAGGTGTACTCCTTACCGTCTCTTCGATTCCCGAGCGTCGTTATGATCAAGTATCCCTTCTTCTATCTGCTGATCACCTGTCTGTCGGCTTCCGCCTGCCTTGCGGGGCCGGTTGAACCGATCGTGGCGGTGAACTCGAACCTGCGGGAGATTCCAGCGCTTCAGAAACTGACCATCGCCGGACATATCGACAAGTTCACCGCCGACAAGGATGTCGTGCTCGAAGGGTGGGGCAAGCTGTCGTCCGGTCAGGGTAATGGAGGCATGATCCGGCTTGACACCGATCTGCCGATCGCCCGTGTCGAGGTGGAAGCGATGGCGCGCCCCGATGTCGTCGGCACCGTCGGCGACTCGGGGCTGGCATATTCGGGTTTCAGGATCAGGCTGGTGCTGGAACCGGCAGGCGTACCGCTGGGCTATACGCTCTGCGTCAGCACGGACGACCCGCTATACGGCCCGTTCCGCATGCATGACAATCCGAACGTGCCCTGCCCAGGGCAGCGCTGACTGCCCTGCCCCTCTCCAAACCGCGCGATCTTAAGACGGCGAAATCTTAAGACGGCGAAACCGTCATGCAGGCCGAGCCCTGACTGGAAAGTCGGGCACAGGCACGATCCGCGCTGGCGGAGGAAACGCCGATCAGACGCGCCCGGTAGAGCCTGCCAGCGGGCGTGTTGACTTCCATCACATAGACGCGGGCGGGCGTGAGGAGGTCGGGGACGGCGCGGCGGGCGTCCTCGACCGCTTTGTTGCTTTCGGTCGGCGAGCGGAAGGCGCCGACCTGAATACCCCAGTCGCCGGCGGGAACCGACGCCAATTGCACCGGAACAGATGCCGGTACCGGCACACGTGCCCTCGCAGCCGGGAGGGGCGCCACCGGGACGGGAACGATAGGGATGGCCGAGGCCGTCACGATGGGACGCGACGGCGGCGGAGCGACGGCAGCGGCGATAACCGTGCGATCCGGGATTCGGGGGGCCGGAACTGCCGCGTACATCGTATCCGAAACCCGCCGGTTCGGCTCGGCGCCGCTAAGGTTCGGCGAGATCATCGCGACATAATTGCGCGTTTCCGCAGGAAGCCCCCGGTCGCCGGTCAGATACTCGCCATAACGGCCAGGACCCGCGTTGTAGGCTGCGAGGAAGCCGGGCGAACCGAACTTCTCGTACATTTCCCGCAGATAGGCGGTGCCGGCCATGATGTTGTTGTGCGGCTCGAACGGATCGGAGCCAAGACCGTGTCTGACGCGCAATTCCTCGTAGGTCGTGGGCATGACCTGCATCAGGCCCATGGCCCCGGCCCTGCTGACGATCGGCCGGCCGTTCATGTGGGTCCGGCCACCGCTCTCCACCTTCATGACAGCCCTAATCCACTGCTCCGGCACGTCGAACCGTTGGGACGCCTCGGCAATGTGGGATGCCCAGGGATCACCCGACATTCCGCCGGGATAGCCGCCGCTATAGCTGCCGGAAGCCGCCGGGCCGGAACGATCGTCCGATGGAGTGCTTGAACAGGCGCTCAACAGAGAAGCCGCAAGGGCAAGCGTAAAGCCGAGCGTGGCGCCGCGTGGCACAATCCCGCGAAGTCGTTTGACCGGAGCGTCACGGGACGATGTCGATATCGGCATGGTTCAACTGTTATGTGAGGACAGGGCAATAAGGTAATAATATCGTTTGGGGTTTCCGGTCAACAGTTTCGTCCGTCAACAAGTCTCCCCTGCCCTGCTCAAGGGTTGGAAGCCGTGCCCGAAGCCGTGCTTCCTGGTGTCGACCCTATTGGCGCAATTGTCAGTAGCCGTAGGACTGTTGCGGCTGATGCCCGCCATCGTGCTGCTGATAGTTCTGGTCGCCCTGATTGTACTGTCCGCCGCCGTCGAGATCGCCGCCGTTGAAGTCACCGGAAACCGACCCGGCGATTTCCGGGAAGCTGCGCTCGACGATGCCGATCAGGACTTCGATCCGGTCGGCCGCATGATCGGCCTTGGACTGCAACTCGTCATACTTGCGACGCAGTTCTTCCAGTTCGGCACGGGCGCTGTCACGCTCCTCGACGACGGTGCGGTGCTCGTAGCGCTGCTCGTCCAGCTTCTTCGAGACGCTGTCGATCACCCGGTCGATGCGGGCGAGAGCACTGTCCAGCTTGGAAATGCGGGTATCGGAGGAGTTTTGAGAATCGCTCATTCTAATCTGCTTGCCTGTCTGAAGGTGCCCCCACGGGCGGCCATTGATCGCGCGCACCGCTTTTGGGGTCAACCTTTTAATCGCAATTCCTTTCCGCTTTCCAAATAAAGTCTCTCCCACACGACACAGGCGTTATGCGTGGCCGCACCCAGCGCGGTATTGTCGAAAATGCACCAGACCGGCGCTCTCGATGCGTCTGATGCCACCATCCGCGTAATCGCGGGCAGGCGGTCCGGCGCGTAGTCGGAATGGTAGATCTCGGGCGAGCCGTGGAGACGGTGATAGATCAGGCCGCCCCAGCCTCCCGGTGGCTCTCCGCCGGGGTCGGCGGCAACGCGGGCGACCTCGAATTCCGCCAGCATCTCGTCCGGTCCGGGGTCGAGAAACCAGCTCGGATGCCGTGGCTCCCACACGACGCTCCCAGCGAAACGGTCGCGGAGGAGGCCCAGGAACGCTTCGATGCGCTTGGGCTGGAACGGGAAGCTGGGCGGAAGCTGGACCAGCAGGGGGCCGAGCCGGTCGCCCAGTTCACTCGCCTCGCCAAGGAAGCGGTCGAGAGCATCGGCGCAGCCGGTCAGACGGCTTTCGTGGGTGATGGCCTTCGGCACCTTGACCGCGAACCGGAAGCCGTCCGGAACCGACGCCGCCCAGCGGGCATAGGTCGCGGGCTTGTGCGGACGGTAGAACGAGCTGTTGATCTCGACCGCCGGAAGGAAGCGCGCATAGCGCTCCAGGTGGCTGCCCTCGGAGGGAAAGTAGCCGGCGTGCTGGCGGGGGATCGACCAGCCGGCACAGCCGACGAATACAGGAAATCCGCTCATATCGCCTCAACGGCGGCACGAGCGGTTTGGTTTCGATACTCAGTACAACAGGTCGCGGAAGAGCAGCGATACCTCCGGCACGTAGGTCACGATCATCAGGCAGGTCAGGATCACCAGAACGAAGGGCACCAGCGGCGCCACGATCCGGTCCAGCGGGATCCGGGCGACCTGACAGGCGGCGAACAGGTTGACGCCGAAGGGCGGCGTGATCATGCCCATCGCCAGATTGACCACCATGATCAGGCCGAAGTGGATCGGGTCGATCCCGAAATGGCTGGCGACCGGAGCCAGGATCGGCGCCAGCACGATGATCGCGGCCGAGGTTTCGACGAACATCCCCAGGACGAACAGGAAGGCGTTGACCGCAAGCAGAAAGCCGGCGCCCGTCTCGATAGTCTGGACCAGCCACTCGCCGACGGCGACGGGAACGCCGGCACGGTTGATCAGGAAGCTGAACAGCCCGGCATTGGCGATGATGAACATGATGATCGCGGAGGAAATCACGCTCTTCCGCAGGATCGGCGCCAGATCGGCGAAGCGGATCTCGCGGTAGATCACCATGCCGACGACGAGCGCGTAGAAGACGGCGACGACAGACGCTTCGGTCGGGGTGAAGACGCCGCCATAGATGCCGCCGATGATGACGACCGGCATCAGCAGCGCGAACGCCGATCTCTTCAGAGCGGCGGTGAACTTGAGCTGGCCTTCCCGGTCGTTCCTGCCCAGTCCCTTGATGCGGCACCAGACATAGACGAACAGGGTGAGTGCCGCCGCGATCAGGATGCCCGGCCCGATGCCGGCGATAAACAACTCGCCGATGGAAACCTCGGCCGACACGGCGTAGAGGATCATCGGGATCGACGGCGGGATGATCACGCCAAGTTCCGCCGCAGTCGCCTGAAGGGCCGCGGCGAACGGGGCGGGATAGCCGTGGCGGACCATGGCGGGGATCAGGATCGCGCCGATGGCGAAGGTCGTGGCGACGCTGGAGCCGGATACCGCCGCGAAGATCATGCAGGTCAGGACGCAGGTGCAGGCAAGCCCGCCCTGGATGCCGCCGACGATGGACTTGGCGAATTCGACCAGACGGGTGGAAATGCCGCCCACTTCCATCAGGTTACCGGCCAGGATGAAGAACGGAATGGCGGCCAGCGGGTAGCGGTCGAGCGAGACGAAGAGCTGCTGGGCCACTAGCAGCAATGGCAGGTTGGTGAACCCTGCGATGCCTACCACGCTCGCCAGCCCGATCGACACGGCGATGGGTACGCTCAGCGCGAACAGCACGAGCATGGTGATCAGGATGCTCGTGCTCATGTCGCCGCCTCCTCAAGCCCGACTGTGCGCCGGTCGATGTAATGGGCGATGACGGCGAGCAGGCTGAAGAAGGCCCCGACCGGCAATGCTGCGTAGGCCCAGGCGATGGGAACCTCCAGCCCGGCCAGGGTCTGGAACCGTACCCGCCATGTCATCTGGATACCGAACCACAGGATTACCCCCAGCAGCGAGATGCTGCCAAGCGTGATGAAGCCCTGGAGCAAGGTCTGCAACCTGCCTGAAACAGACCGGTACGCAAGATCGATCGCCACCAGCGCACCATGGCGGAAGGCGATGGTGATGCCCAGGAAGACCATCCAGATCAGGCAGGTGCGGGTCAGCGCCTCGGACCATGTGGACGGCTGTTCGAAGACGAAGCGGGTGACGACCTGATAGAACGCGGACACCGCCGCCACCACCAGACAGGCGGATGCCGCATGGCCGATCAGCCGGTTGATCGCACCTTCGACGCGCAGGAAGATCCGGATCATGAATTTGGCGGATCAGGGCGCGTAATTGCGGATCTGGTCGATCTTGTCCTTACCGAACTTCTTCGAGTACTCGGCATAGGCCGGCTCGAGCGCCTCCTGGAACTTCGTCCGGTCGACGTCGGTGATGACCTCCATTCCAGCGGAGCGAAGTTCGGCGACCCCGTTCGCTTCGACGGCGGCAACCTTGTCGCGCATCGCCTTGGCGGCGACGGCGGCCGCTTCCTTGAACATCTTCTGCTCGCCGGCGGAGAGACCGTCATAGGTCGACTTCGCCATCAGGATCATTGCCGGCGAATAGACGTGCCCGGTAAGCGTCAGGTACTTCTGCACCTGCGCGAACTTGGACGAGGTAATGACCGGGATCGGGTTCTCCTGACCGTCCACCGTTCCCTGCTGGAGGGCGGTGAAGACTTCCGTGAAGGCCATCGGGGTCGGCAGGACGCCCAGCTGCCGGAAGGCGGTCATATGGACCTGATTCTCCATGGTCCGGACCTTCAGGCCCTTCGCGTCGGCCGGAGTGTTGATCGGGCGCTTGCTGTTGGTGATGTGGCGGAAGCCGTTTTCACCCCAGGCGAGCGCCTCGATCCCCTTGGCGGGGAACAGCTTCAGCATGTCCTGGCCGATCGGACCGTCCAGCACGGCGCGGGCGTGTTCGTAGTCCTTGAACAGGAAGGGGATATCGACGATGGCTACTTCCGGTACGAAGTTGCCGACCGGTCCGGTCGAGGTCACCACCAGATCGAGGGTGCCGATCTGGGCGCTCTCGATCATTTCCCGCTCCGCCCCGTTGGGAGTCGAGACGACCTTGAACTTGCCGTTGCTGCGCTTCGCCAGCTCGTCGCTCAGCGTCGCCGCGGCGACGCCGTAATGCGACGTCGACGCGGTTGGATGACCGAGTTGAAGCACCGTCTCCGCCCAGGACGGGACGGTGAAGGCAAACGTGGTTGAGAGCGTGAGCGCGCATGCGGCAACCCATCGTGTCATCTTCATAGCGTCGGACCTCCCGGTTCCATCGATACGGCTTCTCTGGCGAGCCGCCTGTTTGTTGCGACAAGGTTTACCAGGGGATGGGTAAAGGTCAAACATGAACCTTTTGACGAAGCTCGGCTTTTTTGAACCCCGAATGGGTTGAATAGACCCGCCCGTACAATTTTTCTGGTAAGCTCCGGACTCACATGGACGCGCCAGAGCATAATAATCGTGGACAGCCAGCCCTCCTCATCACCGGCGGATGATCTAAAGCTGCAAACGCTGATAGAGACTGCTCCCGACGGTATAGTTATCATCGACAATACGGGTCGGGTGCAGACCTGCAATCCCGCCTGTCTGCGTCTGTTCGGCTACGAAACCCATGAAGTCGTCGGCCAGAACGTCAAGATGCTGATGCCTGCTCCCTACCGGGAGGAGCACGATACTTATCTTCAAAACTATCATGAGACAGGCAGGCGCCGGATCATCGGCATCGGCCGCGAAGTCCACGGCCGCCGCAAGGACGGGACGGTCTTTTCGCTCGAATTGTCGGTCGGCGAAGCCGGCAGCGGCGACGGACAGGTCTTCATCGGCATCATCCGCGACATCACGCAGCGCAAGCAGTACGAAACGGACCTGTTGGAGCGCAAGGCGCGTCTGACGTCGATCCTGGAGAC
>DASQKT010000298.1:0-9010 GCA_035630415.1 Skermanella sp. | reverse complement strand
ATGATTATGGCGATACGGCGGTAATGGATTTGAAATTCGCCCTGCGTTACGAACCGACCGATCTTGGAATTTTGCGACTGGCCTTCGAGCAGATTGCGAAGAGCGAATTGGAAGATTGGGTGCGCCGAGAGCCTAATGGTATTTTCGCTCGCCGCGCCTGGTTCCTTTACGAGTGGCTGACTGGTGACCGGCTTGATCTTCCCGATGCCGGTTCCGTCAGCTATACGCCGGCGCTGGACCCGGAAAAGCATATCGTTATTTCCGGTGAGCAGTCGAGACGGCATCGCGTCACGAACAACCTGCTCGGGACACCCGCCTTATGCCCGGTTATCCGGCGGACTCGGCGTATTGAGGAAGGCTTCAAATCGGAGATCAAGAACGAAGCCACGGAACTGGTTCAAGGGTGTGATCCACACATCCTGGCCAAAGCCGTCAACTACCTCTACACCAAGGAGACGAAGGAAACCTTCGCTCTGGAAGGAGAAGTCGCCAGCGGATCGAAGGCGGAGCGCTTCATCGACGCCTTGAGGTCGGTGCGCGATTTCGATCCCGCCAGTGAACAGGACCAGACCCGCCTTCAGAACGTCATCGTTGATCCGCGCTACGCCGCTTCCGGATGGCGCGATTTCCAGAACTTCGTGGGTGAGACGACCTCGGGCCACCGTGAGATCGTGCATTTCATCTGCCCCAAGCCCGAGGATCTGCACTCGCTGATGGGCGGCTTCGCGACCTTGGTGAACAGGGTGAAGGGTGCCGATATCGATCCTGTGCTGGCGGCGGCGGTGATCTCCTTCGCCTTCGTGTTCATTCATCCCTTCGATGACGGTAACGGGCGTATCCACCGTTATCTGATCCACCACATGCTGGACAAAGCCGGCTTCACGCCGCCCGGCGTCCTGTTCCCGGTCTCGGCGGCTATCGTGCGCAATCAAGCGGCCTACGATGCCGCTCTCGAACGGTTCTCCAGGGCGATCGCTCCACACATCGACTGGAACTGGCAGGATGGCGGCGCGGACTTGGAAGCAGCCCGCATGGGGCCGGCTATCGTGGTCAAGAACCGGACCGATTATCTTTACCGCTACTTCGACGCCACGCCGCAGGCCGAATACCTGTACGACTGCGTCATCGAAACGGTGCGCAGGGACCTTCGCGACGAGGTCCTATTCGTCGAAGTGTTCGACCGCGCGATCAAGGCGGTGATGGACCGGATCGACATGCCGAACCGCAAGGCCGCCCAGTTCGTCAAGCTGGTGATGCAGAATGGACGGATCGGCGCTGACAAGCGCGCCAGACTGTTCCCCGAACTCACCATAGCGGAAATCGATGAGTTGGAGGCCATTGTGCGAGGGGCCAATACGCTCCAGGCCAGTGTCAGCCCGGAAGATCCGTTTCCGCCGGTTCCTCGCTGAACAGGCCGGTCGGCAGACCGTCCATGCTGCGGGCGTTCTTTTCCAGCCGGTAGGCCGCCAGACCCTCTTCGCCTTTGGCCTCGGCCCAGCGGTCGAGGTTGTGGCGTTCGCCGTGGTAGTCGAACAGGGGAACGCCGAAGCCGCAGGAGGTCTGGACCAGATCAACGTCCAGCAGCACGATCTGGCGGGCTCCCAGCGGTTCCTCGCCGAAGGCGTCGGTGAGCAGCGCCTTGTATTCGCCGGTGTCACGGTGAAGAACCCGCCCCTGGCCGTAGAGGCGGAGGATCAGCGGTGCTCCTTCGAACGCGCAGAACATGATCGTCAGCCGCCCGTCGGCCAGCAGGTGCGCCGCCGTCTCGTTGCTGCTCCCCGTGCGGTCCAGATATGCGACGCTGTTGTCCCCGATCACGCGGAAGGCGTTGGTCGGCTTGGGCGACAGGTTGACGCGGGCTCCCTCCGCCGCCGACGCGGTGAAGAAGACGTATTGCCGAGAGATGAAATCCCGATGCGCGTCGGTGATGTGGGGGAACTGCTTCGCCATGGTGCTGGCCGCTCTCATTATAGGTTTCACGCGAAAACTATAATGGAGCATCATCCCATACAAGCTTTGGCCTGCTATCCCTCCACAAGCTTTCTGCCGCTGGCGGCGGCCTTGCTCACCCTGGCGTTCACGACATCCAGGAAGTCCGCCTCGCCGCGCCAGAAGGGCAGGGGACCCAGCGTCGCGGCCAGCACCGTCGGCGCGTCGGGCAGGGATGCGGCGCCATAGAGGTCGGCGGGGACGAGGCGGCCCTGCCAGAAGGCTGTTGCATCCACCTTTAAGGGTTGGGGCGGGACCGGTGGCGCCTCGATCGCGGCTGCCTTCGCCATGCCGCCGAGCAGGCCTATGAACTCGTCGCGAGACTTGCCGCGCAGGCGGAACAGCAGGAACGGGTCGTTGTCGAAGCTTTCGGCGAGCAGGTAGTAGACGGCGGCCACATGCTTGCACGGGTTCGACCAGTCGGGGCAGGAGCACTGCGTCGTCAGGTCGCCCAGTCTTGCCGGGAACAGCGGCACGCCCGCCGACTTGAAGGTGTCTTCCAGTGTTTCCGGCATCTCGCCGGAAATCAGGCGGGCGGCGCTCCAGGTGTCGTCGGACACCGCCTTGCCGACCTTCTGCCACTGAGCGTCGATCAGCGGTTTCATCTTGATCGTCACTTCATAGGGGTACGGCCTCGATCCCTGGACCTTGGCGTGGACCAGTCCCGGATCGATCTTCAGGTCGAGCACCTGCCCCTTGCGGGCATAGGTCCGGCCCCGGCCGAGCCGTTCGCCGATGTTGAAGGATTCCAGCACCTCGATCCAGCGCCGGCCCCACCAGCTCTCGGCGAAGGCGCCGCGCTTGTTTCGGGCCTTGATGCCGCCCTTCGCCTCGCGCGGGCGGGTTGGTCCCCATTCGTACCAGGACATGACAATGTGCCCTCCCTCAGCCTCAACCGACCGCTTCGCGGCTCAAGGATAGCAGGTCGCGAAGCTGCGACGTGTTCAACTCCGTCAGCCAGTCCTCGCCGGCGCCGACGATGGCTTCGGCGACGCCCTTCTTGGCCTCAATCATCTCGTCGATCTTGTCTTCCAGCGTGCCGGCGCAGATGAACTTGTGGACCTGAACCTGTTTGGTCTGGCCGATCCGGAAGGCCCGATCGGTCGCCTGGTTCTCGACGGCGGGGTTCCACCAGCGGTCATAGTGGAAGACATGGTTCGCCGCCGTCAGCGTCAGGCCGGTGCCGCCCGCCTTCAGCGACAGCAGGAAGATCGGCGGGCCGTCCTTACTGTCGTTCTGGAAACGCTCGACCATCCGGTCGCGCTTGGCCTTCGGCACGCCGCCGTGGAGGAAGATCACCTCCCGGCCGAAATTCTCCTGAAGGTGGCGCTGGATCATGTCGCCCATTTCGGTGAACTGGGTGAAGACCAGCGCCTTCTCGCCCACCGCCAGCACTTCCTCCAGCATTTCGGTCAGCCGGGCCAGCTTGCCGGAGCGGCCTTCGATCGCCGTGTTGTCGCCCAGGAACTGGGCCGGGTGGTTGCAGACCTGCTTCAGCTTCGCCAGCGTGGCCAGCACCATCCCCCGGCGCTGGATGCCGTCGGCCTGTTCCAGCGCGTTCAACTGTTCCTCGACCACGGCGGCGTAGAGCGACGCCTGCTCCTTGGTCAGGGTGCAGAACACCTTCATCTCCAGCTTTTCGGGCAGGTCGTCGATGATCGACTTGTCCGTCTTCAGCCGGCGCAGCACGAAGGGACCGGTCAGGCTCTTCAGCCGGGTGATGGCATCCTCATCGCGCCTTGTCTGGATTGGCACGAAGAAGTTGCGCTTGAAGGCGGTCTGGGTGCCGAGGAAGCCGGGGTTCAGGAACTCCATCAGCGACCACAGGTCGCCCACATTGTTTTCAACCGGCGTGCCGGTCAGCGCCACCCTGTAGCCGGATTTCATCGCGCGGGCGGCCTTGGCCTGCCGGGTTTCCGGGTTCTTGATGTTCTGCGCCTCGTCCAGGACCATGCCCGTCCACGGCACCGACTTCAGCGCTTCCGCGTCGCGCTGGAGCAGGGAATAGCTGGTGACGACAAGGTCGTGGCGGCGGCATTCCCGGCGAAGCTCGGTGGCCGTCCTGGTCCGGGCGGCGCCGTGATGGATCATGACCTTGAGCTTGGGCGTGAAGCGCGCCGCTTCCCGCTGCCAATTGCCGACGACCGAGGTCGGACAGACCAGCAGCACGGTGGGTCTGGACGATGCCGTCTCCCGGTCGTGCTGGATCAGCGCCAGCGTCTGGATCGTCTTGCCCAGGCCCATGTCGTCGGCGAGGCAGGCGCCCAGCTCCCAGCGCCGCAGGAAGGACAGCCAGGAATATCCCCGGCCCTGATAGGGCCGCAGGGTGGCGTCCAGCCCCTTGGGCGGTGGAAGATCGTCGATCGGCTCCCTGCCGGTCAGGCGGCCCAGCAACTCGTCGATCGAGCCCTCGGCGGCGATCCCCTCGATATCGCTGTCGTCGCCGCCGCCCAGCGCCATACGCACCAGATCGCGGACGGTGGCCTGTTCGCCCCGCCGCTTCAGCCGGGCAGCAGCCTCCTTGATCTCGGCGGCGTCCAGCAGCACCCACTGGCCACGCACCCGGACCAGCGGAGTCTTCAACCGGGCCAGCGCCATCAGATCCTGTGCCGACAGCGTCTGGTCGCCCAGCGCCACTTCCCAGTCGAACTTGACAAGCTCGTCCAGCGACAGGCCGCTGCCGCCCTGCATCTTGGATGTCCGGACCTTGGCGCGGGCGCTGATCCGGGTCTTGGTTCCCTTGGCGGTCCACCATGACGGCAGCAGCACGCCGAAGCCCGCCTGCTCCAGCCCGGCGGCGTATTTCGTCAGGAAATCGACGGCGCCGGTGGCGTCCGTCTCGAACCCTTCGGGAATGCCGCGCTTCAGGCTGGCTTCGACCGGAGGGCACAGCCGCCCGGCCTGGGCAAACGACAGCAGCAGGAATTCCTTCAGGTCGGCCTTGCCACCGGTCAGCCGCGCCAGCTCGCTGCCGCCGCCGTTCCACAGGTCGGCGGCCGGGACCAGCAGGCTGGGATCGTCGTGGGGCTGAAGCAGGAAGCGTACCATCCACGGGCCGTCCGGGTTGACGATGGCCGTGGCGTTCTGGCCGTCCTCATCGTCTTCCTCGCCGTCGCCCGGATCGGTGAGGACCAGCGGTTCCTCCAACCGGAAGCACAGCCGGACCGGACTTCCCGCCGTCACGGCGACTGGTCGGCGCCACTGCTCGATCCGCTGCGCGAACTCGCGGATCTCGTGCGGGTCGGCCTTCAGCGCGGCGTCGTCACCCGTCAGCGCCGCCAGCCAGCGGTCGTCCAGCGTTGCCACCGATGGTTTCGGCAGCGCATCCGGCTCCCGCCGGATCAGCCCGTCCGTCATCAGGGCGACGAACTCCGCCAGCACCGCAGCCGGTCCCGTGTCCGGCGCCGCCGCGACCGTTCCGACCGAACGCGCCGCGTCCGGCATGGCATGCGCCAGCCGGGCCAGCGCCTGCGCATCGCGCCCCAGGAACGCGGGACGCCATCTGGCGGAGGCGCTTCCGTCGGCATCCTGGATCAGATCGGGCAGCACCGCCCCGCGCGTCACGATGGCTCCGGCGAAGCGGAGCGCCATCGTCCAGTAAACCAGATCGGCGGCGGCGAACAGGCCGGGGGCGAAGGTGCGGTCGGGCGGGCACTCGATCAGTAGCTTGACGATATCGTCCGCTTCCAGGCCCAGCGCCGTGGTCTCCCACGCCCTGAGAGCGATATCGCCCGGCTGTTCCGGCGGCTCATCGACCAGCGGGCTGGAAGCGACCGGCCCTTCCGCCGTGGACGGCAGCCAGAGCGTCGCGCGGTCCAGGTCGGCCGCAAGGTCCATCAGTCCCGCGATCTCGTCCAGCGCCTCGGCGCCGATGTCGAACGGATTGGACAGCGCCCTCGGCTGCCGGGGTTTACGTCCACGCGGGGGAGGAAGCGGTACGGCGGAAGCCCGCGCCGTCTCGCCCCACAGCCATAGGCGGCCGGCATCGAAAGCCGCATGGAAAAAGACGCTCATATTCCCCGCTTGCCCAGGACCAGCTCCTCGATCCGCCCGATCTCTTCCATAAGGTCGTAATAACGGTCCGTCCAGGCCTCGTCGCCCTTCTTGCAGCCGTGCTCGTTGACCTCGCAGGTATGGGCGGTGCAGATCGGGCGCAGATGAGGCGCCACCGTGCAGCCGGACGGACCCATGAAGGGCAGGGTAGGATGCCAGCCCGGCTCCAGCCTGACGCCCCAGTGCTCGCGCGCGAAGTCGGCGGCAAGGTCGCAATACATCGGCGCGCAGCAGGACAGCGGCTTGACGCAACGGCTACCGGCGCATTCCGGTTCGGTATGCGCGCCAAGGTCGGCGTACAGGGCGATCAGGCGCCGTCTCAGGTCATCGGTCATGGCGAATCAGGCGCGGCGGAGGGTCGGCCAATGGTGCGGTTTCCGCCGGACGGAATCAATAGCGGCTCATCCGATCGATCGGATCTCTCCCGTATTTGCGGAGAGTACCCTTTCAGGCAACCCATCGAAGCCCAATCTGTTAATATGTTAACTATGCGCCGATGGTTCAGCATGCCATCGGCGCCCTGCGTTTTCGTTCTCGTCGAGACAAGGAAGAGCAATGAAATCCTATAAAAGTCAGGTTGGATCTCCAAACGATCTCAACTCTCTGATCGACGAGTATATCGCCAAGGGCAACAAGGTAACCCAGTGCCCTCCCGGCCCGTCGGAAGAAGTGGTCTACAAGAACCAGTATCGCCGCCGTCCGAAGAAGGCCGAAGCAAAGCCCGAGGAAGCCACACAGGAAACAGCCGGCCAAGCGCCAGCCGGTCAGGAAGCCGTGGAAACCACCCAGGCCGCTTCAGAGTAACGAGGCCGCTTTCGAGTAACGAGGCCACGCGACAGCCCCGGCGGAGGTCACTCCCGCCGGGCCGTGTCGAGGATGGCGGCCAGCAGGTCGCGCGCCTGCTTGAGCCGGCCGTGATTCAGGCCCACGACGGGGAAGCTGCCCGAAGTCATGACGCTGATCACGGCGTTGACATGCTCCAGCCGCCTATCCAGATCGGGCAAACCGCTTTCCTTCCGGCGCTCCTGGATCAGATGATCGCGCAGGCCGATCAGGCAGCGCAGCACTCCCCTGACCTCCTCGTGATACTGCTCCGGTTTCTCTTCAAGGACGAGGTCGAGGGTTTTCAATGCTCCGGCGCATCGTTCCCGTTCGGCGGCGCCCCATTCGCTCATGATCGCCTCAGCGTTCGAGCCGCGACGTCACGGTCGACCCGGCGGCGCGGACTGGCGTCGGAACGGGTGCGAGGTTCCGTCAGGCGGAAATAGTCTTCCGGCCGTTCCGCCGACTTGTTGCCCGCCTGGAATATCACCTGCCGCATCACCATGCCGCCCGCCAGCAATGCCAGAGAGCCCAATACCGACAGACCCCGGCTTGGCCGCCTCGACAGGGCGTTGATGGCATGGCAGGCGAGGGGCACGCCTAGTCCGACCGCCAGCGCTCCGGCCTTGTAGGCACTGCCCACGGCACCCTCTTTCAGCGTGTCGCCGACGCCGGCTTCCCGGTAGCGCCGTTCAGCCAGCCCGGCCGCCACCAACTCGCCAGCAGCGGCGACGGCGGCCAGCGCGTCCAGACGGCGGCAGTTCTCCGGATCACCGGTCATCTGCTCCCCCAGCGACAGCGCCGCCGCAGCGGTCGCCATGGCGGAGGTGCCGAACTGCACCGCCAGCGCCTTGGGGGCCGCCGACCAGACCGGCGTGCTGGTGGAACTCAGCAGTGCGGCGGTATAGGTGCTCATCCCGGCGCCGAGGAAGGCGGCGGGCACCTGCATCATGTCGGCGGTGCTTCGCATTCCGGATCGGCTGCCGTCGCGCCGCCGCTCGCCCATGAAATGTCCGGCGGCGGTCAGGCCGCTGAACAGCCCGAAGCCTGCCAGGATATAAGACCCGAACGACATCGGCGAAGTCGAGCGGAAGATCCGCAGCATGTTGTAGAACCGTTCCGGCGTCTTCAGGTCCATGATCAGCAGCGGCGGTCCTATCAGCGCCCCGGCAAGGGCGATTGTCCTGCCATTGCGGACGATGCTCTCGTCCCGCTCGTCGCCCAGCCGGTCGGCCAGCGTCGCGATGATCTGGGACGATCCCGCAATTCCGGCGACATAGACATAGGCCGCGATCTTCCAGTCGAACGGACTGGGCTTGACCGAAGGCAGGCCGTAATAGGTTTCGCCGTCCCAGGCTTGGTGCCCCAGCCGCTCTTTCATCGCCGGCCCCTCCCGTTCGCCATCAGGGCCGCCGCGGCAAGGGTCAGCCCGGCCATGGCCGCCAACCCGGTCAGGAAGCTGGGAGCCGCCCGTGAACTGGCGCGGGTCGGTGCTGCGGGCAGGTTGTAGACCTCCGGCCTGTCGGTCAGCAGGAAGAAGGCGTTGAGGTGCTTCAGGCCGCCGGTGGCGCCCGGCGTATCAGGCGCGCCGTAGAGATAGGCGTCGGCGGCGCCTATCCCGTGCAATTCCTCGACCCGCTTGCCCGCCCGGCCGAACAACTCGTTCAACTCGCCGAACTGGATGCTATCGGTCGGGCAGGACTTGGAGCAGGCCGGCTCCAGTCCGCCTTTCAGGCGGTCGTAGCAGAGCGTGCATTTATGCGCCTTGCCGTCGTCCAGGCTCAGTTCCACGACGCCGAACGGGCAGGCCGGCACGCAGTAACCACAGCCGTTGCAGATATCCTGCTGAACGACGACGGTGTCGAACTCGGTCCGGAAGATCGAGCCGGTCGGGCAGGCTTCCAGGCAGGGAGCGTTGGCGCAGTGCTTGCACACGTCGCTCATCATCAGCCAGTTGCTCTGGAACGGCGCCATCTCCGTCACCCGGTCCCCGCCGTGGCCGATCTTCTCGACGCCGATCTTCTCTACAAAGGACACGTGCCGCCACGTGTTGGCGCCGAGGTCGCCAGTATTGTCATAGCTGCGGCCGGTCAGGCCCATGTTGTCGGCGGGAAGGCTGTTCCATTCCTTGCAGGCGACCTCGCAG
>DASQKT010000297.1:0-10928 GCA_035630415.1 Skermanella sp. | reverse complement strand
CGTTCGACAAGATCGAAGCGCTGGGCTGGAAGGCCAAGCTGGTCGCCCAGGACGGCATCCGTGAGATCGCTGCCAAGCTCGACAGCGGCGAACTGGGCCGCACCACCGAGACGATCACGCTCGACTGGTACAAGAACCTGGTCAAGTGGCACGAGATCATCCGCAAGGTCGAGCTGTACGGCGGCATCTTCGACATTCCGGAAGCCGAACTCGACGACCTGCGCCGGTCCGAGGCCGCCGAATAATGAAAGGGATCATCCTGGCCGGCGGGTCGGGGACGCGGCTTGCTCCCATCACCAGCGTGGTGAGCAAGCAGCTTCTTCCCGTCTATGACAAGCCGATGATCTACTACCCGCTCAGCACGCTGATGCTGGCGGGTATCCGGGACGTGCTGATCATCACCACCCCCCAGGACCGGGATCTGTTCGCCCGGCTCCTGGGCGACGGGTCCAAGTGGGGGATGAACATCAGCTACGCGGTCCAGCCCAGCCCCGACGGGCTGGCACAGGCCTTCATCATCGGCAAGGACTTCATCGGCAACGATCCGGTTTCGCTGATCCTGGGCGACAACATCTTCTTCGGTTACGGCATCACCGACCGCCTCCAGCGGGCGGCCAAGGTGACCCAGGGCAGCGTGGTCTTCGCCTATCAGGTCGCCGATCCGGAACGCTACGGTGTGGTCGCCTTCGACCACACCGGCCGGGTCACCGACATCGAAGAGAAGCCCGCCAAGCCCAAGTCCAATTTCGCGGTCACCGGCCTCTACTTCTACGACAGCGACGTCGTCGGAATTGCCAAAGACCTGAAGCCGAGCGCTCGCGGCGAACTGGAGATCACCGATCTCAACCGCGTCTATCTGGAACGCGGTCAGCTTTCGGTAGAACTGCTCGGACGCGGCACCGCCTGGATCGATACCGGCACCCACGACAGCCTGCTGGGCGCCGGCAACTTCATCGAGGTGATCGAGGCCCGGCAGGGCTTGAAGGTGGCCTGCCCGGAAGAGATCGCCTGGCGCATGGGATACATCGACGACTCCCAGCTCGCGGCACTGGCGGCGCCGCTGATGAAGTCGGGCTACGGCAAGTACCTGCTGCGGCTGATGGAACAGGATTTTTCCGGCTGGCAGCCGGAATTCAAATCGGACAGCGAACACGTTGACTATTCGGGCGCCGTCGCCTGATCGGCGCCCCAAAAGGAGATTGATATGAAAGATAGTCCGGTTATTCGGATCGGTGTCGTCGGCACCGGGTTTATTTCCTCCCACTTCATCATGGCGCTGGACCGGCAGGAAGGCTTCACGGCGTCCCGCGTCCTGACGCGGCGGCCGGTCGATGGCTGCACCGGTTTTCCCCGTCCGGAACTGCTGACCAATTCGCTCGCCGACCTGATCGAGAATTCCGACGTCGTACTGGAATGCACCGGCGACGCCATCCATGCGACCGACGTGGTGGCGGCGGCGCTCAGCGCCAACCTGCCCGTCGTCACGATGAACTCGGAGTTCCATATCACCGCCGGCTCCTACTTCGTCGGCAAGGGTCTGGTGACCGAGGCCGAAGGCGACCAGCCCGGCTGTCAGGCGGCCCTGAAGGAAGAAGTCCTGGACATGGGCTTCGAACCGCTGGTCTACGGCAACATCAAGGGCTTCCTGAACCAGGACCCGACGCTCGAGGACATGACCTACTGGGGCAACCGGAGCGGCATCAGCCTGCCGATGGTGACCTCCTTCACCGACGGCACCAAGGTTCAGATCGAGCAGGCCTTCGTCGCCAATGGACTCGGCGCCGAGGTCGCGAAGCCCGGCCTGCTGGGCGTGCCCGACGACGACCTGCGCACGGGAGGCAGCGCCCTGGCCGAAGCCGCCGAGAAGCTGGGCAAGCCGATCGCCGACTACGTCCTGTCCCTTAAGCTGCCGCACGGCGTCTTCGTCGTCGGCAAGCACGATCCGCGTCAAAAGGGTGCGCTCCGCTACCTGAAACTGGGAGACGGCCCTTATTATGTCGTCCTGAAGCACAATATCTTCGTGCATCTGGAAATTCTCCGGACGATCAAGCGTGTCATGAACCAGGGCCGCATCCTGCTCGACAACTCGGCCCGTCCGGTCGCCAGCGTCTGCACCGTGGTCAAGCGCGACCTGAAGCCGGGCGACAAGATCGCGTCGGGTATCGGCAGCTTCGACGTGCGGGGCGAGGCGGTGCGGATCGCCGACACGGCCGGGCACGTTCCGATCGGGCTGCTGGCCGACGCAGTGATCAAGCGCCCGCTGAAGCGAGGCGACATCATCGGAATGGACGACGTCGAACTGCCCGACAGTCTGGCGCTCCGTGCCTGGAAGGATATCGAGCGGTCGGTCCTCATTGGGCAGTCCGGCGAGGCCGAAAAGAAGTCGGCCCTCGCTTCCTGAGGACCGGTTCCCTCCGAGGTATATACCAAAGCACCCCGGAGGGAACCCGCCCGGTGCCCCAAATTGGAAGATATGCGGTCCCAGGGCTTGGTCGTGGCATCAACGTGTTCAAAGGTAAAACCGACGTATGCGTAACTTTTTCCGGAAACGGCGTAATCCCCAGTTCGGTGAGGCCGGCTCAGGTGAGAATGTCCGGCCGGATCTGGACCCGCGCGTGACACCGTTCGGCCCTCGTCTGGTGTCCGATCTCGGCGATCCCGACGACGAAGATCCCGGTTTGAGCGACTACCGTGGCGGTGACCAGCCCGGCCACCAATCCAATTCCCAGTCAGGCTACGAAGACGATCATCTGCGCGCGCACCGTCACGCCCCGTCGGTCCAGGCACCCTCCGTCCAGTCCGGTGCCGTGCACGACGATCGCGGCTTCATGATGCGGTCGACGACCGACCTGCTGCATGCCCGCAAGGGTGACGAGCCCCAGCCTCGCAAGGGCGCGGAGCGGAGCCGCAAGACCGACGACGAAGACCTGGAATTGCCGCGCTTCTCCCTGCCGGTGGCTGGCACGTTGCGCTCACGCGCTACGGGCAACCTGCCGGGCCTGACGCCCGAACTGAACAAGGCGTTGCGCGAAGCCTTTACCCCGACCCGTCCCAAGCAGGAAGTAAACTCCCTGTTCGTCGGGCGGCTCAACACCCTGCGGCGGATCATCGCCGCGATCGAGGAAGAGCGCGCCCATGTCGTCCTGTTCGGCGACCGGGGTCGCGGCAAGACCTCGCTCGCCAATGCGATCCAGCAGATCGCATCGCAGGCTGGTTACTTCACGCTCAAGCTGACCTGTAGCGCCGAGCTGAGCTTCGAGGATGTCTTCCGCAACTTCCTGCGGCGCATCCCCGGCACGTTCTACCGCTCCGAAGTGGACAATCCCTTCGCGGCGCGGCGGACGATGTCCAGCTTCGACGAGTTGCTGCCGGAAGGCTCGTTCAGCGTAACCGAACTGAACGACGTGCTGGCCGAAATCCAGGGCGCCCATGTCCTGCTCGTGCTCGACGAGTACGACCGCGTGACCAGCGAGGACCTGCGGAACAAGCTGGCCGAGCTGATCAAGAACCTGACCGACAGCTCGATCCCGGTAACCGTGTTCATCGTCGGCGTCGCGGAAAGCCTGGACCAGCTGCTCGGCAAGCATCCCTCCATCCAGCGTTCGCTGGTGGCGGTCCACCTGCCGCTGATGAGCGACAAGGAGATCGACCGGATCATCGTCGCCGGATCGGAATCGGCCGGCGTCGGCTTCAGCGACGAGGTTCGCGACCTGATCGTCATGCTGGCGAAGGGGCTTCCCTACTACGCCCAGCTTCTGTCTCTCCACGCCGCCCGCAGCGCCGTCAGCCGGGGTGCGACCCAGGTCGGCGACAGCGATCTGGTGTATGCCGTGGCCCGCTGCGTCCAGGAAGCGGAACGCGGCATCGTGGAGGCGTACAACAAGGCGCTGGGACCGGACAGGAAAGCCTCGTTCGCCGATGTGCTGTACGTGGCGGCCCAGTGCCGCTCGGACGATTACGGCAGCTTCCACCCCGGCGACATGGCCCAAGTTCCTGTCCGCGTCGATGGCGAGCCGCTGCCGCTTCTGTCGCTCCAGTATCCCTTGAGCCGGCTCAGCGACGACGAGCGGGGAGGCGTGCTCCAGCGTATCGTGGAACCCGGCGGTTTCCGCTACCGCTTCCGCAACCAGATGATGCGCCAATACGTATTGATGCGTCAGGCCAGGGATCGCGGTCTGATCTGACGCAAGACCGTATCCGGTACGGAGCTGAAACCGCGCTCCGTACCGGAAGTCCTACAACCCACGCCACCAGACATAGCTGGTAATGACCAGCGCCAGAATTCCGAACAGCAGGATGAGCACCAGGCAGCTCATCATGAATTGCCGGAACTCTCCCTGCTTCCAGGCACTGCGCGCGAGCAGCGCCAGATAGGCCGCAACGGCCAGACCGATCCCCTGTAAAGCTGTCATCTTCCCCATACTGTCCGTTACGCTGCAATGCCGCCTGCGACGGCGTCGGCGCGCGATGGTTCTTGCCCGATTCTCGCCATTATCTCTACCCGTTTGGGGGAGATATTGGCCGGATGTGTGCTCAAAACATCGCACCTTCCCATAATGATGCGACGAGGAGGTACTTCGGGCCACCCAAGGCTAGCGGCAAACGTAAATTTACATTAACCATATTTGCAGCGATTTGCGGCAGCCTCGTACCGGCATGCCATACTTCTGGTCCGGGAATGCAGCAAGTTATGCTGACAGAATACGCTTGCCCTTTTACTGGGACGTTCAAGGTTCTCTCCAAGTCTCTTTAAAGTGGTCTGGAATAAAGATGTCATCAATTTAATGAACTTGACGAATTGCGATATTGACCGCCGAGATTGTGCAGTGCAATATGTGCGCAAGAACGCAGTAGTCGAACGTAATGCCGCAAGTTCAGGGAACGCCGTTTGCATCGTCAGACGGCATAATGGAATATCTTGTGCGTGACATCACCGCTATTTCAGAGAAAAAATGGCGAATTGGCTACCCTACTCCACGGCAAGCTTTGGCCTATGTCTAATGCGCGCGGAATGTACTCCATTAGGGAGGTATCCTGCTGATGCTATGCTGGGGTAACTTCATCCGAAAGAGAGAAGGGGGTCAGTCCTGAAACGCCACCGGTTGGGTAGCAGGAAGCGGTTGATCGTCCAAACAGGCACAAGAAAAAAACCACAATAGCCTTTCAGCGCGGGAGCAGACAATGCAACGTATCGAAGCCTTTCTGATAGATTCCAATAAACTATTCCGGGAGGGGCTGAAGCGCCTGCTGGATGACTCACCGTTCCAGATCGTGGCCGAAGCGGGCAACATCCGCGAAGGCGTCGCCATCGCGGAAGCCGGTCTCCGTCCCCAGCTCGTCCTGCTCGATCTGGTCAACGGCGGAGACGACGAAGCCGAGGCGATGCGCCGGCTGCGGGCTTTGCTGCCCGACACCAGGATGGTCGTGCTGACGACCGATCTGTGCACGCGCCGCCTGGCCAATGCGCTTGAGGCCGGCGCAGACGGATATCTGATGAAGGACCTGTCGGCCGATGCCCTGGCTCAGTCGCTGAGGCTGGTGATGATGGGTGAAAAGGTATTCCCGACCCATCTCGCCGCCCTTCTCATCAGCGGCCGGGTCAACGGCAACGGTCTTGAGATGCCGATCTCACGCAAGGGCTTGTCCCAGCGTGAAGTACAGATCCTTCGTTGCCTGCTGAACGGCGACAGCAACAAGATGATCGCGAACCACCTGAACATCACGGAAGCGACCGTCAAGGTTCACTTGAAGAGCCTGCTGCGCAAGATCAACGCGTCGAACCGGACTCAAGCCGCCATCTGGGCGCTGAACAACGGCATCGGCGGAGAACTGACCGGTGGCGCCGCCGCGTCGATCGCCTGACGCGGTTGGAAGCCCGACTGGGTTTGACATCGTAAGGAAAGAGGGCCGGCTTCCCGTGACACAAGGGGCCGGCCTCTTTTCCATCCGGACTGTTGTTCGGCCAAACTCAGGCTTCCGGCTGCCCGTCAGCCTTCGGAGGTTCACATCGCCAGCGGCGGAGCGGGTTCCGAATTTCGGGCCTGTTCCAGCGACGGTTGCTGGCGTGCCGCGAATACCCCCGCCTCCGTCCTGTTGCGGAAGTGAAGCTTCGACAGGACGCTTCGAACCATCGACTTGATTACGGCTTCGGACAGATCGAGCTGATCGGCGATGGTGCGGTTGTTGAGTCCCTGGCCCAGAAGAAGCAATGTCTGGAATTCCACATCCGACAGGCGCGGCAGCAGCGTCAATCTGATCTCGTCCACGCCCAGGCGTGACAGGAACTGCTTGGGCATCAGGCAATGCCCTTCCAGCCCCAGGTCGATCAACTCGTTGATCCTGTCGGAATTGATGTCCTGGAAAACCCAGGCATCGGCGAAGGCGAGGATATGGGCCGCATCGAGCAGCTCCCGGCTGCTCAGTACCACGACGATCCGGCTGCGCCTGGAAAGCCGTAGATAAACCATCGGCTCGTTTTCGCGCAGGGCGGCGAATTGCTGGACACCGATCAGGATGGCATCGGGGGTGATATTGCTTTGCTGTAGGTCAGCAATATCATGGAAAACGGAAATCCGATGCCGGCCGCCATTTTCCAGGGCCGAAACCAGAAGGTCGGCGATCGTGTCGTCATCGACGACGAGGCAGACATGCATGGGCGTCACTGTGTTCAACCTGGAATCATCCAATCCGGGGGGTAGCTTATGTCGGGCGGCTTGCTCATTGTGCACATGCATGGCGCAGCTCTGACTCTTGGCGCGATGTCCCGCCTGGCAGGACGCCGCGAGGGGTGAAGACTGTCTGTCGAAGAGCAGTTCGTCATTTCCGAAAGTCTCTAAGCATTAATGTTGAGGTGCGAAGAAGCTCTATGACAAACGCCGGATTTAGAGCGAATATTATAGTAAAATCCAAAGCAACGTGTTTGGTTAATTTACAATATCGCAGTGATTGCGGTGCGAAAATAAAGCAATGAGGTTATGATGTTGCTTATCGTGGCAATCCATCCGGTGTGATGTGGCGCAAAAGTACGGATTCTATGCCAACTTAGGTTGTGTGTCGCGGAATCATAGGCTCCGGTTGTTTAGGATTTGGATAGATGGCAAATGTCTTGTACTTGAGAGATCCTTGATCTGCTACGTAACGTTAGGCGACGGCCATGTGCAACCGAGTATGTCGGTAAGACAAGTATCAGAACTGTTTACCGACACGGATCGCCTTGAGTTTACTCAAAGAACACTATTGAAAACACGAGGGAATTGAGCATTTCCAATGAACAGACGGTATAATCCAATTTCCCCCATCGGTCGTTAGCTTTCCGGTTAAGGAGGAGGGGGAGTAGGATACATCCGAGCCAGGAAATGGAGCCTAACTGATTTTGACGACATCTAATCCATTATTTCGGGTATGTCACAGCTTCCTGAGTTAAGGAATTCCCTTAGAGCATTCTGAAAAATCGGCGTGTTTTCTCCGATCGATATGAATCTTTTTTTCCGAACATGCTATATCTTCTGGTAACAATGGGAATGCTCGTCGCTGAGCAGCAGTTTTCGGCCGCATCGTTGATGGGACGCTCCGAAGCCTGCATGATCGGTGATGATATCAGTAGGATCCTGGCTGCTGCGATGAACTCTACGCCGTCGGTAAATGTTCAGATATCTGAATGGCCCCGTTCGTGCCGGATGTTCTCCGCCTTGGGCTGCATTTTTGTTTATGGGCCATCGTTTGCCGGGAAGTGTTCAGCATATACGGCGCGTGGCGGTCTTTGAGGTGCGACGATGAGGATTTTGATTGGTGACGACCATTTGCTTTTCCGAGAGGGTTTGCGCCGATTGCTCGAGCAGTTGAGCGCCGATGCCAATTTCATGGACGCCAGTACTTTCGACGAGGTTCTGCACATCGTTCAGAATCCCGACGAAGTTTTCGACCTGATCCTCATCGATCTTCAGATGCCGGGCTGGCCGGGCTTCTCAGGACTGGAGCAGGTCTGCACGACGGCTTCGGACACGCCGGTCATCGTGGTTTCCGCATCGGAAAGCCAGTCGGATGTCCGTAATTCGCTGGAAGCCGGGGCTGCGGGGTTCATCCCCAAGTCGTCCAGCGTCAAGATCATGCTGAGCGCCATCAACCTGGTTTTCTCCGGCGGCATCTACCTGCCGCCTTCCGCCATCCATGCCGACGTGGCGGCAAAGGCCACTCCCGCTTCTCATCACGACTTCGAACATGCCGGTGATCGCGCCGCATCGGGCCACCAGCTGACCCAGCGGCAATGGGAGGTCTTGAACTGCCTACGCGAAGGTAAGTCCAATAAGCAGATCGCTTATGAACTCGGCCTTTCGGAAGGTACGGTGAAGATCCACGTTACGGCGATCTTCAAGTCGCTGGGGGTGAAGAACCGTACCCAGGCGGTGATCGTAGCGTCCGAACTCCAGCGCTGACGCGACGACCGGCACTGCGGGGCGCTGAAGCCCCGCAGTGCCGGCCTTCAAGTCAGAAGGTCGAAGAACATCCGGGCCGACGTGATCCCAAGGAAGAGCGCGAAGACCCGTCGCAGGTTCCGCGTCTTTATGCTATGGGCCAGCTTTGCCCCCCAGGACGCCGCCAGCATGGTCGCAGGCGCCAGGATGACCAGGGCGATCAGGCTGACGTTCCCCAGCGACCATGGCGGCAACTCGTCCGATCCCCAGCCGCCTATAACAGCGCCGACGGTTCCGGGGAACGCGATGATCAGTCCGATGGCCGATGCCGTGCCGACGGCGCGGCGAATCGGATAGTTGCACAGCACAAGGGTCGGCACCGTCAGCGTGCCGCCTCCGATCCCCATCATCGTCGATATCGTGCCGATCAG
Source organism: Skermanella sp. (assembly GCA_035630415.1). Taxonomy (GTDB): domain Bacteria; phylum Pseudomonadota; class Alphaproteobacteria; order Azospirillales; family Azospirillaceae; genus Skermanella. Next base: position 2,086 of record DASQKT010000297.1, on the reverse strand, counting down.
CATGCCGATGCCGAACCTCGGCACGCCGCGCGGCAGGTGTTCCGCCAGCCGCAGGCCTTCCGGTGCAAAGGCCATGTGAAGGGCCACGGCGGCGGCGGTGACGGCGAAGACGCCGATCATAACCTCGCCCTCGACGATGCCGATCAGGACGGCGCCGATCACGACGCCGATGGCGATCGCAGGCCCCCAGCTCTTCAGCAGCGTCACGTCCACCGCGTCTTTCCGGAGGTGCGACCGCATCGATACGATGGAGGTCGGGATGATGGTCGCCAGCGACGTCCCCACCGCCAGTTTCATTGCCACGTCGCTGTCGATGTCCATCAGGTCCAGCAGGTGGTAGAGCACCGGTACGATGACGATGCCGCCGCCGACGCCGAGCAGGCCCGCCAGCACCCCTCCGAATAGTCCAACCCCAAGCAGCACGGCCGCCATGATGGCCAATTGAGTCATTGCCGGGGTCACTTGATTACCATCGCTCTCGTTTCCCTTATCAGGTGTTCCTCCCCGCCGTGGGGAGGAACGGCCGGACGAAGGAACGAAGTTCACCCTATCTCCCGATCGCATAGGCCTGCATCAGGCGCGGCGTCGCCGCGGCCTTGATCACGCCATCTTCACGGGATGCTGCGCACAAACGGCCGATCGACCATTCCGGCATCACCTCGACGTTATGCCCTTTTTGTTGCAGTTGCTCAATGGTCGCGGATGGCAGGTTCGCTTCCACCGCAAGGCTGCCCGGACGGCTGGCGCGCGGATAGAACGAGCCGGGGAAATGCTCCGTATGGAACAGCGGCTGATCGATCGTTTCCTGCAAGTTCAGCCCGTAATGGACATGACGCAGGAAGAAGATCGGCTGCCACTGGTCCTGCTGGTCGCCGCCCGGCGTGCCGAAGGCGATGTAGGGCTTGCCGTCGCGGAGCGCCATCGACGGCGTCAGCGTGGTGCGCGGACGCTTGCGCGGCGCCAGACTGGCCGGGAGGCCTTCCTCCAGCCAGAACATCTGGGCGCGGCTGGTCAAGCAGAAGCCAAGCTCCGGAATGATCGGGGAACTTTGCAGCCAACCGCCGCTGGGCGTCGCCGACACCATGTTGCCCCAGCGGTCGATCACGTCGATATGGCAGGTATCGCCCCGCTTCTCGCCCTTCTCCTCCGCCAGATGCGCCATGGTCGGCTCGCCGGCCCCGGCGCCTTGGTCCGCTTCTCCGGCTCCGCCTGCGGCACGCGGCACCGCCCGGTCGGCTTGACCCTCGTAACCGGGGATGCGTCCCGGCCGCAGTTCCAGCGAGGCCGTGTCGCTCACCAGCTTCCGGCGTTCGTCGTTGTAGGCATCGGACAGCAGGGTTTCGACCGGCACATCGACGAAATCGGGGTCGCCGTAGTAGGCTTCGCGGTCGGCGAAGGCCAGCTTCATGCATTCGATCACGGTATGGACGAAGTCCGGACCGTTCGGGTCCATCTTGTCGAGGTCGAAGCCCTTCAGCAGCGCCAGTTGCTGGAGGAAGACGGGACCCTGACCCCATGGGCCGGTCTTGCAGACGGTGTAGTTGCGGTAGTCGTAGGTCAGCGGCTCCTCGTAGGTCGCCTTCCAGCCCGCCATGTCCTGGCCGGTCAGCAGCCCGCGATGGCGCCGTCCCGATACGTCCATGACCTCGTTGGTGCGGCAGAACTTGTCGATCGCCTCGGCGACGAAGCCTCGGTAGAACAGGTCGCGTGCCTTGTCGATCCGGGCTTCGCGGGTGGCGGCTCCCTGGGACTCCCGGACGATCCGGCCATAGGTTTCGGCAAGCTGCGGGTTGCGGAACAGCGCGCCGGCCTTCGGCACCGATCCGTTCTGGAGCCACAGCGCCGCCGAGGTCGGCCAGTCCTGCTTGAACATCTCGCTGACGGTTTCGATCGTCTGCGCCACCCGCGCTAGCATCGGATGCCCGCCCGATGCGTAGAAGATCGCCGGCTCCAGGACGTCGGCCAGTTCCATCGTGCCGTGGTCGCGCAGCATGGTCAGCCACGCGTCGAAGGCTCCGGGGACCACGGCGGCCAGCAGGCCGGTGCCGGGCACCAGCGACAATCCCTGATCGCGGTAGGCCTGGAT
>DASQKT010000296.1:0-3242 GCA_035630415.1 Skermanella sp. | reverse complement strand
AGGCTTCAGCTCTTCCGGCGGTTCCGGGCGGTGGGCCTTGTAGTCGGGGTAGAAGTCGTTGCGGAAGGTCAGCCGTTTGCTGTCGAAGATCACCGCCACAGCTTCGGCGTGGTGATCGGCCAGCAGCTTCATCAGCATGTTAGTGAAGCCCATCACCGCGTTGACCGGCGTGCCGTCGCTGCGGGTCAGCGGCGGGATCGCGTGGAAGGCGCGGAAAATGAAGCCGGAGCCGTCCACCAGATACAGGGCATCGGCGGGCTTTACTGCGGCGGCGGGTTCCACGGATGCCGCCGGTGGGGCGGCCGGGGAAGCGTCTGTCTGGGAGGCGTCGGTCATGGGCAAGCACATAGCACGGTCGGGCGTTCCGGTCGATACGGCGGCGGTCAATTGCGGGTTGCCCGGCGGCCGGAAAACGGATAGAGATTGCGCCGGAGATAATGTCCGCGTAGCTCAGCAGGATAGAGCACAGGATTCCTTGTTGCAAAATTGGGCGTTGCGCCGGGAAACCTCGCAACGGAACCGCTCAAAGTCGGGGAAAGCTGGGGTGCCGCTTGGTGCCTTGCCGATCCCGAGCCAAGCCACTCCCGCAGGGCGACCGGCGCGGAATGGAAGGTGTAGAGACTGGACGGGCGGCACCTGTCGGCTTCGGCCCATGGTGAAGGGACAGTCCAGACCACGAACGCCTTTAGGCGGCGGCGAAAGCCGAAGTGGTATGAATCCTGGGGCCGTGGGTTCGAATCCCGCCGCGGACACCATCTCCCTCTTCTTTCCCCCTTAAGCGATGCTGCGCCGGTTTCAGCCGAGCGCCGGCGCCCGCCGGGCTCCGAGCCTCAGCCGCTTGGCAGCGCGCGTGACCGGCGCTTCCACGCCGGCATATGCCGCGACGCCGACCGCCGTGCAGACTACCGTGGCGACACCGATGAAGGTGACCGCCGCCGGCAGACCCGGCTTGGCCAAGCCAGCCATGTTCCACAAGGTCCGGAGCGCGCCCAGCGTCACGATATGCGTCAGGTAGATCAAGTAGGAGGCGTCGCCCAGCAGTTCCAGCACGCCCTTGCCGCGCGGCGGTCGGCGGCTTTCCAGCGACACCTTTTCCAGTGATAGGGTGCCGATGACGATCATCAGCGCCGGCAGCCCCCAGGCCAGCAGCCGGGTCTGCGGTGCGGCCCAGGGCGTCGCCGCCACCAGCAGGACTCCGCCGGCGACGACGAGGGCGGCGGATGCGGGAGTGGAAAACGACAGGCGTCCGTCGAGGTACAGGCGTCCGACCAGCATTCCGGCCACGAATTCCATCACGATGGACTCGGTCCAGAAGCTCAGCGCAGGGCCGGAGGCCAGCCCGCCGAACCCTGCCAGCGTCAGACCCAGGAACACCGCGAAGACCGCCGGCAGCATGAACCGGCGCGGCAGGAGCAGCGTACAGGCGAAGATGCCGTAGAAGAACATCTCGTAATTGAGCGTCCATCCCGTCAGCAGCAGCGGCCATAGCCGCTCCGGCTGCGCCGGATCGGCGTGCGGAATGAACAGTAGCGAACGCGCCAGATGGCCGGGCGTTGTGTCCACGATCATGATGGCGTTGGGCAGGGCCGACGACAGCGCGAACAGCCCCAGTGTCACGATCCAGTACATCGGGACGATCCGGGTGACTCGGTTCCTCATGAAGCCGAGCGGCGTGGTGGGACGCGCCGCCGTCGTCACCCACATGATGAAGCCGCTGATCACGAAGAAGATATCGACGCCGGCTGCCCCGAACCGCCAGATGCCGCCCTCGAAAAGGCCCTGGTATTCCTTGATCTGGTAGATCGCGTGATAGAAGACGACGAGGAGCGCCGCCACGGCGCGGAGATATTGTATCGAGACGATGCTGACGCCCGTCCGCTTTGTCCCGCTCCCCATCAATCGGCCCCGCTCCGGTTTCTTCCAAGTGCGGCCGAACCTGCCAAGCCGGCCGCCGGATTACCAGAGCGAGGACCGCAGGCCCTCCTAATGTCCCGGATAGGACGCTATCCTATGTTTCCCGCCTGCGCCCCAGCCACAGGGCCGCCAGCGCCGTGACCGCCGTACCCAGCACGGCGCCCGCCATGATGTCCGTGGTCCAGTGGCGGTCGGCGATCACGCGGCCTCCGGCCAGTACGCCAGCGGTCGCGAAGGCCGCCGCACCGATCCTGCGGTCGCCGGCGGTGCAGGCGATCGCGGTGGCGGTGGCGAAGGCCGTGCCGGCATGGCCGGATGGGAACGAGCGGGCGCCCTCCGTCCCCCATTCGCCGGCATCGCCGCAATCGACCGGACGCGACCGGCAAAGCTGCCGCTTGATCGCTTCGGCCACCAACGCCGTCCCAACGACGCCGGCCAAGCCGACCTTACCGGTATGCTCGAGGTCAGGGTCGCCGTTGCGCCGGCCCATGGCCCAGCACAGGGCGAAGGCCGGGATCAGGACGTGGCGCTTGATACCGTAGCGCCCGGCTATCTTGACCGAGTTGGCGACGAGTCCCGGATCGTCCAGGGAGTATTCACGGACGACGGTATCAAGCGACGTCAGGTCCCACGGAGCGGCGGCGCAGGTCCGGGTGCGCAGGAAGCGGCGCGGAATCGACGCCCGGAGCCTGCGCGGCAGCGGATAGGAGTTTTCCATAGGGATACAACGTATTCTCGCTATCCCGGTTCCTTGAACATCATTGTTGCTTCAGCGTCGCTCCCTCAGCGCCGGCCGCCGACCTCGTCCAGGTGCTTCAGCATGTCGGCGGGGTCCTCGTAGACGCGGAAGGCACCCGCCCGCTGAAGTTCGTCCTCGCCATAGCCGCCGCACAGCAGGCCGACGCTGAGCGCGCGGGCGCGTTGGGCCGCCAGCGTGTCCCAGATGCTGTCGCCGACGACGATGCAGGACTGGATATCGACGCCCAGCCGCTCGGCGGCGGTCAGGAACAGGTCGGGGTCCGGCTTGGCGTATTTGACCTGATCGCGGGTGACCACGGGGACCTTGGCGAAGTCGATGCCCAGCATCTCCAGATTGGGGCCGGCGGTTTCCATCCGGCCGCTGGTCGCGATGGTCCAGGGGATGCCGGCGGCGGTCAGGTGCGCCAGAAGCTCACGCGATCCGGGCAGGGCGCGGACCTTGCCGGACTGTTTGCGGTAGGCTTCGGCATGGCGGTTGCGCAGGCGGTCCAGCAAGTCCTGGCTGATGTCGAGCTGGGTCTCCCGGATCAGCATGTTGGCGAACAACCCGCCGCTCATGCCGATCTTGC
>DASQKT010000295.1:0-12853 GCA_035630415.1 Skermanella sp. | reverse complement strand
CACCCGGAACCCAATCATGCGCGTCAACAATGTATACGCGATCTTCAAGGCGGTGGAGAGCGGTTTGGGCATGGCGGCATTGCCGGATTACATGGTCGAGGGCAGCCGCGACATCGTCCGCGTCCTGCCGGAACTGAACGGTCCCAAGGTCGAGACCTACTTCGTCTACGCGGAGGAACTGCGTCATTCCAAGCGGATCGATGCCTTCCGTGACTTCCTCGTGCGCAAAGTAGCGGAGACGGCTTTCTGAGCGAATCGTTGCAGTTCAAAGCCATGCGGAAGGTGCATGGGCGCTTCCTCGAATCATGCATGGAATCTGGGCAGCAAATGACCAATTAATTGGCTGTGGATATTGCGATGCAATATTCACTGTTTCGCCCCGGACCTTGTCCAGGGTTGGGTCTTCGGACTCAGCGTCTCCCAGACGTGAAGCCTCCCTGTTCAACTCGCCCGCAAGTCGTTCGATTTGCGGGCGTTCTTTTTGAGCAGCGCCATTCACCCCGTGAAATCGATCGGCCGAACCGGCATATACCGGGACAACGGGACTTACCTGGATGGAAAAGAGGCGGGATCGATGAGGACGCTGATCATCGATAACTATGACTCGTTCACCTACAACGTTTTCCATCTACTGGCCTCGGTGAACGGCTGCGAGCCGCTGGTCGTTCGGAACGACGAATTGTCGTGGGACGAGTTGCAGCGGCTGGACTATGACAACGTCGTCTTGTCACCCGGCCCCGGCACGCCAACACTGGATGCCGATTTCGGCATCTGTGCCCGGCTGATCCGGGAGGAGACGGCGCCGGTCCTCGGCATCTGCCTGGGCCATCAGGGCATCTGCCATGTCCTTGGCGGCGGCATCCAGAGGGCGCGGGTCCCCATGCATGGCCGCCTCAGCGATATCCATCACGCGGGTTCCGGTTTGTTTCAGGAGTTGCCGTCGCCGTTCCGAGCCGTGCGCTACCACTCGCTGGTGGCGGTCCCGCCCTTGCCCGCCGGGCTGCGGGCGACGGCTTGGACGGAGGACGGCCTTATCATGGCGGTCGAGCATGAGACCCGGCCGCTGTGGGGGGTGCAATTCCATCCCGAATCCATCCTGTCGGAACATGGCCATGCCCTGCTGCGGAACTTCCGGGACCTGACGGCGCGATACGCCGCCGACCGTCCGCGCGCCATGCCAAGGGCAAGCCGGACTGCGGCGAAGGCGACGCAGCGCCAGGCGGAGGCTCCGACGGCGTGGCGGCTGCAACACCGGCGCATCGGCGGCGCTGTCGATCCGGCCGCAGCGTTCAGGCTGCTGTTCGCCAATTCTCCCAACGCCTTCTGGCTCGACGGCGTTGCTTTGCCGAAGGGCGGTTTTTCCTATATGGGAGACGACGGCGGGCCGAACGCAGCCGTCCTATCGCACCGCTCCGATACGGCCGCCGGTCCGGATGACGACATTCTGACTTTCGTGCAGCGGCGGCTGGCGGGCATCGATATCGACGCGCAGCAGGCTCCATTCCCGTTCAAGGGCGGGTTCGCCGGCTATCTGGGGTATGAACTGAGGACGGGCGAAGGCTGGCGGGCGACGCATTCGTCACCGCATCCCGACGCCCAACTGATCTTTCCCGGCCGCTTCCTGTGCTTCGATCATGGCGAAGGGATGGTCTACGCGGTGACGGTGGCGCCGGAGGGGGGCGATCAGGAACTCGACTGGCTGGAGCGCTGCGCCGAAGTGCTGGAGCGGCTGGAGCCGGATGGCACCCCGGCGGAAGAGGGGGATGCCGCTGGCCCGCTTGCCGTTTCCTGGCACCATTCCACCCCGGACTATCTCCGGCTGATCGAATCCTGCCTGGAGGAAATCCGCGCCGGCGAAACCTACGAGGTTTGCCTGACCAACCGGCTCTACCTGCCTCCGCTGGACGATCCGCTCGGGACCTATCTTCTGCTGCGCCGGCTCAACCCCGCTCCCCATGCGGCCTATCTGCGCTTCGGGGAGCTGAGCGTCCTTTGCTCCTCGCCGGAACAGTTCCTCCGCATCGATGCCGACGGCACCGTGCGGACGAAGCCGATCAAGGGCACCCGGCGGCGCGGGAACACGCCGGAGGAGGATGAGCGGCTACGTGCCGCCCTGGCTGGCGACGAAAAGGACCGGTCGGAGAACCTGATGATCACCGACCTGCTGCGCAACGACCTTGGCCGCGTCTGCCGCGTCGGTTCGGTCCATGTGCCGAGCCTGATGGATGTGGAAAGCTACCGCACCGTCCATCAGCTCGTGACCACCGTGGAAGGGCGATTGCGGCCGGAGTGCGACGCGGTGGACTGCTTTCGCGCCACGTTCCCCGGCGGGTCGATGACCGGCGCTCCCAAGCGGCGCACCATGGAGATCATCGAGCGGCTGGAAGGAACGCCGCGCGGCATCTATTCCGGAAGCATCGGCTTCTTCAGCCTCGACGGTGCGGCGGACCTCAATATCGTGATCCGGACCATCGTTTCGGATGGGCTGGTGAGCACGGTCGGAACCGGCGGCGCCATCGTGGCGCTGTCCGACCCGGCGGACGAAGTCGCGGAGATCGAGTTGAAGGCGGCAGCCCTTGTCGATACCGTCGCGAAAAGCCGATCAAAGGCTGAAGAGTTGGAGAAATTGGAGGAATGACCGCCAAATGCTTCCTCGACGGCGGGATCGTCGATCAGCTAAGCGCCGGGATCGCCTTGTTGGACAGGGGTTTCACGCTGGGCGATGGTGTCTTCGAGACGTTCCGGGTTCGGGATGGCGCCGTGGTCGATATACCGGCTCATCTGGAACGGCTGACGGCGGCGCTGGATACCCTTGCGTTCCCGCAGCCGGACCTGGATTACGGTCTGGCTTATCATCTGAACGAAACCCGCGAAGCCAACGGGATTGCTGAAGGCGTCCTTCGCCTGACCGTCACCCGAGGCAAGGGTGCGCGGGGACTGGCGCCTTCCCCGGATGCGGTGCCGACAGTCTGCATCACCGCTGCGGGACTGCCGTCGAGGCCGGACAGCTTCACCGCCGTCATCACGGCGCGGACGCGGCGGAACGAGTTCTCTCCCCTCTCGCGCATCAAGTCGCTGAGCTACCTGGACAACATCATAGCGCTTGGGGAGGCGAATGGGCGCGAGGCGGACGACGCGGTCCTTCTGAACGGACGCGGGAACGCCGTCTGTTTCACCGCCGCCAACCTGATCGCACGTTTCGGCCGGGACATGGTGACGCCGCCGGTGAGCGATGGCGTGCTGCCCGGCACGGTCCGGCGCAGGCTGCTGGAGCGGCTGGCCATCACCGAGGCCAGTATTACGCCCGCCGACCTCGAACAAGCCGACGAAGTGGTTTCGACCAACAGTTTAGGCGTCCGGCGCGTGAGCGTGCTCGAGGGCCGCACCTTGCCGCAGGAGCGGGAGCTGCATCACGCGGCGTCGGAGATCTACTTCAGCCTGAGGTAACGTTGTTTGCGTCAACGTTATTTGTAGATGCCGATCGAAGCGGCGATGTCCTTGCCGGCAACCCGTTTGACATAGGTCAGCTTGGGCTCGATCTTGTTGGAGACCGGGTTGATCCAGCGATATTCGACCCAGCCCTCGCCGTTGTCGCGGGCGGTCGTGATGATGTCCCGGATCAGCGACTTGCCGTCTGCGTCCTTGAGATTGATGACGTTCAGACCGACGCTGGCGGGACGCGGCGGGTAGATCAGCCACGAGCCTTTGAAGTCCAGAAGATTGACGTAGATCTCGCCGAACTTGAATTCACCTTCCTTATTGAAGATTTCCCGAGCCGCCTCGACCCCTTGGGTTTCGATGATCGCGACCGCCTTCCGGGTAAGGTCCACCACCTGATCCGGCGTTGGCTTGGGATCGTCGGCGCGAGCAGCGCCTGCCGATACGGCGAGCACTAGGCCAAGCGCCGAAGCGACAGCCAGCCGGCGGATCGATACGGAAATCCATGACATCATCGGTTATTCCCCTGGTCCGGCCATCGCGGACAAATGGTTGGCACGCATATTAGGGAGAGCCGATCAGCAATCCCCGACAAGCGGCAACCCCAATCGCCGCATCAAAAGGAATATATCAAAGGTCATAAATGTCAATAAATTGCCGGCATCTCATCTCTCATTCATTAGTCTGGTACTCCGGTCCACAATTTTTCCACGAAGACATTCTTCCAATCCACTCGCCTCGCTTAAGAAATGGCTCCGAGGTTTGATATTCTTTGCAAGAATACGGTTCGACTCCGAATGATCATTGGATCGAGGTCGGCTGGATCGGGCAAAACAAGGCCCCCTGCCAGACTGTCGCACCATTGCGGCAGCGCAGCATGCGCTTTTTCGTGGACAGGGCGAGCGGGCGGGAGGACCATCGGCATTACCGAAATGGTAAAGGATCGAGGGCGCCCACGGCTGTTCTCAATTTGATCCGGCCGATCCCACGGACGCCCCAGATCGCGTATATACGGTACTGGGAGGTTCCGAATGCCAAGCACCAGATCAGCGGGGCCACGCTGCGCCGCCCTCGTCGGCCCCTATCTAAGCGGCAAGACCACCTTGATGGAGAGCCTGTTGTTCGCGGCTGGGGCGGTCAGCCGAAAAGGCAACGTCAAGGACGGCAACACTGTAGGCGACAGCGCGCCCGAAGCCCGAGCCCGCAAGATGAGCGTCGAGGTCGGGCTTGCCACCGCCGAGTACCTGGGCGAGCGGTGGACCTTCCTCGACTGCCCCGGATCGGTCGAACTGGGAGCCGAAGCGCAGACCTCGCTGATGGTCGCCGACGTCGCGATCGTCGTGTGCGAGCCGACGCCGGACAAGGCGCCGATGCTGGCCCCGCTGTTCAAGTTCCTCGACGACAACGGCATCCCCCACATCCTGTTCATCAACAAGGTGGATAGCCTGGGCACCCAGGAAATCCGGGTGCGCGACCTGATGCAGGCGCTTCAGGCGGTTTCTTCGCGGCCCCTGGTGCTGCGCGAAGTGCCGACCCGCCACGGCGATACGATCACGGGCTATGTCGATCTGGTCAGCGAGCGGGCGTATCATTACAACCCGCATGCGCCGTCCAATCTGGTCGAGGTGCCGGCCACCGTGCGCGAGCGCGAACAGACGGCGCGGCAGGAGCTTCTGGAAGCCCTGTCCGACTTCGACGACAGCTTGCTGGAACAGCTTCTGGAAGACGTCGCTCCCGACAAGGAAGAGATCTACCGGCAGCTTGCCAAGGACCTGGCGTCCGACCTGATCGTGCCGGTCTTCATCGGCTCGGCCGAGAACGACAACGGCGTGCGGCGCCTGCTGAAGGCGCTCCGCCATGAGGCGCCGGAAGCCGAAGCAGCGGCGGCGCGGCTGGAAATTCCACTGAACGGCAACACGGTCGTTCAGGTGTTCAAGACCTATCACGCCCCCCATGCCGGCAAGCTCAGCTTCGCCCGGATCTGGAAAGGCACCGTCAACGACGGGCAGACGCTGGGAGGGGACAGGGTCAGCGGCATCTACCGCATGCAGGGTCACGACCAGCACAAACTGTCCAGCGCGTCCGCCGGCGAGGTCGTGGCGCTGGGGCGGATGGAGCACGTGGCGACGGGCGAGGTGCTCGACGATCAGGGCGGCAAGGTCAAGGCGCCGCTGTGGCCGGACCCTCCCGCACCCGTCTATGCCCTGGCGGTTTCCGCCGAGCAGCGCAGCGACGAGGTCAAGCTGACCGGAGCCATCGCGAAGCTCGCGGAGGAGGACCCGGCATTCTCCGTCACCAACAACGCCGATACCGGCGAGATCGTGCTGTGGGGCCAGGGCGATATCCATCTCCAGCTCGCGATGGACAGGCTGCGGTCCAAATACAACCTGCCGGTCCGGTCGCGCATGCCGGCGGTTGCCTACCGCGAGACGATCCGCAAGCCGACGGCCCAGCATGCCCGCTTCAAGCGGCAGACCGGCGGCCATGGCCAGTTCGCCGATGTGCAGGTCGAGATCAAGCCGCTGCCGCGCGGCACGGGTTTCGCCTATGACGAGAAGGTCGTGGGCGGCGTCGTACCCCGGCAGTTCATCCCGGCGGTCGAGACCGGCGTGAAGGAGTATCTGGTGCAGGGGCCGCTGGGTTTCCCCGTGGTGGACGTGGCTGTCACCCTGATCAGCGGCCAGTTCCATGCGGTCGACAGCAGCGAGCAGGCGTTCAAGACTGCCGGCCGCATGGCGATGAGCGAAGGCATGCCGAAATGCGATCCGGTCCTGCTGGAGCCGATCCTTCAGGTCACCATCGCGGCACCGACCGAGTTCACGCCCAAGGTGCAGCGCCTGATCACCGGGCGGCGTGGCCAGATCCTGGGCTTCGACGGACGTCCGGGCTGGGAAGGCTGGGACGAGGTAAAGGCGCTGATGCCGGAGGCGGAGGTCCACGATCTGATCGTCGAACTCCGGTCGCTGACGCTGGGGCTGGGGTTCTTCACGACCAGCTTCGACCATCTGGCGGAACTGACCGGACGGCTGGCCGATCGGGCGATTGAAATCCGGCAATCGGCTGTCGCGGCGCAATAGAAGAGATCGCGGGATGGCGGGTCCGGCCGATCAGCCGGGCACGCCGTCTTTTTTGTACGATCAGGCTCAATTTCACCGGCTGGACCAACAGCCCTGCGCAATTGGCCGGACACACGGCACTTTTCCGGCGATTTCTCGTTGAAGCTATGGACGGCCCGCCCTGGCGTGGACGCAGCGGGGAGGGTTGACTTCTCCCACAAGCAGCCAAGCTTGGTCAGCAGGGTCAATATGACAATTCCATAAAGCTTCAAGGAGTCAAACCATGGCGTTTGAAAATACCACCGCCCAGTCGCATGAGCCGCTGGCAGTCCGTACCGGCATTACCGAAGAAAACCGCAAGGCACTGTCCGACGGCTTGGCCAAAGTACTGTCGGATACTTATACGCTTCTCGGCAAGACGCATGGCTTTCACTGGAATGTAACCGGCGCGCAGTTCCACAGCCTTCATGAGATGTTCGAAGAGCAGTATACCGACTTGACGACCGCCGTGGATGAGATCGCCGAGCGTATCCGCGCCCTGGGCTACTTCGCGCCGGGCAGCCTGAGCCAGTTCCTGAAGCTCAGCACCATCGAGGACGAGCACGGCGTTCCCGACGCGCGTGGCATGCTGGAACAGCTTGTGCGCGACAACGAGACCGTCACCCAGGCCTGCCGCGCCGTCGTCGGGATCTGCGAGGAAGCCAACGACACCGTGACCGAAGACCTGATGAACCATCGCATGGACGCCCATGAAAAGGCCGCCTGGATGCTGCGCTCTTCGATGAGCTGACCGATACGTCCTGGACCCCGGCGGCGTCTTGCCGCCGGGGGGCAGCGCTGCCGCAGCCTTCTATCATCAGCGGCTTGGCCTGGACCATCAGGGAGGAAGTCCGATCCCATGCCATTCTTCGTTCTGGAGCCGGTGCTTCCCTTAGCCCGGAAATGGGAACATTACCGTAAGACACGGAAACTGATCGTCCGTGCCGCCGACGAGGCGGGAGCCCGGCAAGTCGCGGCCGAACAGGCGGAACTGGCAGGGCGTGAGGGCATGCATCTGTTGCTGCCCATTGCCGACGAGGACGAGGCGCTGGCGAACCCCTGGCTGGATGCCGAAACCGCCGAGTGCCGGGAACTCGACCCGGACGGCCCGCCGGAAGTGGTCAGTATGCAGGCCGAATGATCGGCATTGCCGATGATCCGGCATGCGCTTGATGCAGATCAAACATTGGAATGATTCTAAAAAATGCGGTTGCCGCATTGTCCCCGCATACCCACATCAGGCTATGTATAGTGTTTTTGCTAAACACGGTTTTCAGGGGGCAGAATCATGCAGATCGATATTGGCATCACCGAGAACGACCGCCGCGAGATCGCGGAAGGGCTGTCGCGCCTGTTGGCCGATACCTACACCCTCTATCTCAAGACACACAGCTTCCACTGGAACGTCACCGGTCCGATGTTCAACACGCTGCATCTGATGTTCGAGACGCAGTACAATGAACTCGCGCTGGCCGTCGACCTGATCGCGGAGCGCATCCGGGCGCTGGGCTTCCCCGCTCCGGGCAGCTATTCGCAGTATGCGGCGCTGACTTCCATCAAGGAAGCGACCGACGTGCCGAAGGCGGAAGAGATGATCCGCCAGCTGGTGGCCGGCCAGGAAGCCGTGGTCCGCACCGCCCGCTCGGTCTTCCCCGCAGCCGAGAAGGTGAGCGACGAGCCTACCGCCGACCTGCTGACCCAGCGGATGCAGCTTCATGAAAAGACCGCCTGGATGCTGCGCAGCATGCTGGAGAGCTGATCCAAGGGTTGCGAATCGAGTTCGGGCGACGAGCTTTCACGCGCCGTTCACCCGAACTTGATTTGCCATATCGGCGTTCCAGCTTCAAATCTGTGTCCAGTACACGGATTACCGAAGGGGAACGCCATGCTGATCCGATCCAGACGCGGGTGGGAGCTGCCGGAGTCGGCGGCCACTCCGGAACATGTTTTCCTGAACCGGCGGGCGCTGCTGAAGACGGTGCTGGCCGCTCCCACGATCGCGGCGGCAGGGTCGATCCTGACAGGTCCCGCCTTCGGCCAGACCGAAGTCGCGGCCGACGATCCCACCGCCAAGCTCTACCCGGTCAAGCGCAACGAGCGCTATGCGATAGACCGCGCGATCACCGACCCGTCTCAAGCCACCACCTACACCAATTTCTACGAGTTCGGCTCCCAGAAGAACATCTGGCGGGCGGCGCAGAACCTGAAGCTGCGGCCCTGGACCGTGAAGATTGCGGGTATGGTCGAGCAGGAAAAGACGGTCGACATCGACACCCTGCTGGCGCAGATGCCGCTGGAGGAACGGGTCTACCGGCACCGCTGCGTCGAGGCGTGGTCGATGGCGGTGCCCTGGAGCGGTTTCCCGATGAAGGCGCTGGTGGATATCGCCCGCCCGACCGGCGGCGCAAAGTACGTCGTGATGCAGACCTTTCAGGACCCTGGGATGGCGAGCGGCCAGCGGCAGTTCTGGTATCCATGGCCCTATGTCGAGGGTCTGACCATGGCGGAGGCAACCAACGAACTGGCCTTCCTAGTGACCGGCCTGTACGGCAAGCCGGTGCCGAAGCAGAACGGCGCTCCGCTGCGGCTGGCCGTTCCGTGGAAATACGGGTTCAAGTCGATCAAGTCGATCGTCAGCTTCACCTTCACCGACAAACGCCCGATCAGCTTCTGGGAACAGATCCAGGCGAGCGAATACGGCTTCTGGGCGAACGTCAACCCGCAGGTGCCGCATGCCCGCTGGAGCCAGGCGTCAGAACGGGTGCTCGGAACTGGTGAAATGGTGCCGACGCAGCTTTACAACGGCTACGGCGAGTTTGTCGCCGACATGTACAAGGGGTTGGAGGACGAGAGGCTGTATGTGTAGCTGCCATACCCTTACACCACGCGCAGAAGATGTTGACTGGTGAAGCCTCTCAGGCCGTAGGTCGGTCTAAAGCGAAGCGGCAGCCGACATAGACGCGCCTGCTTGTCGGCTGCCGCTTCGCTTTAGACCGACCTACACGACGGAAGCAATCTTACAGAAAAATCTCTCCTGTTCTTGGTGTTGTTTCGTCATGCTAAGATTTCATCTTGGCATATACGGCTTTTTCAAATCCTTGCCATGGAAAAGCGGCTGAAAGCCGCTTCTACGACTGCTCCACCCCTTGCTTGACTTCATCGAGGCAAGCGAGGATTGCATCGGAGTGGGCAACCATTTCTTCGGCGGCGCGGGCGGCGGGGCCTGAGAGGTCCAGGCCGTTGCCGGGGGCGCCCTCGGTCAGCAGGAGCGCTCCACCTTTGATGGCATTGAGGCAGTTTCGGATAGCGTGCCGGTGCGGACGGTCGCGCAGGAGGGCGGCATCGCTTTGCCCCGTCAGATCCTGCAAGGCTGCGATGGACGCGGAGATCCACTCCAGCATCTTCAGATCTTCGTCGTCGGTGATCTGACCGGCTGCCGTCAGCACTATGGCGCTGCTTTCGGCCATGCAGGCGGCCAGACGAATCAGTTCCTGGTGCGCTGCGGCGACATCGCTCATCAGCTGTTTACCGGCCGGACTTTCGAGAGCAGGACATCGATCTTGGACAGCAGGCGGTCGAGATCCACCGGCTTGGTTTCGAAATCGTCGCAGCCGGCTTCCAGCGCGCGTTCCCGGTCTTCCTTCAATGCATGGGCCGTCAGGGCCATCACGGGAATACCGGAGGTTTCCGGGTTGGCCTTGATCATGCGGGTGGCCTGCCAGCCGTCCACCACCGGCAAGCTCATATCCATCAAGACCAGATCGGGACGCTCGCGGACGGCGGCCTCGACTCCGGCTGCCCCATCGGCTGCGGTGGCGACCTGGAAGCCCCGGCGCTTCAGCCGGCGGGACAGCACGTCACGGTTAAGGTCATGGTCTTCGACGATCAGGATACAAGTCACTCCAACCCTCTCCGCGACGACCGGACGGTGGACCAGCCCTACATATTCTCTACCTCATATGCACCTTAACGTAACACTTGGTCAACCGGCGCATCCGCCCCCGCCGGGATGCCGCTCACGCATGGGCGGCGTCCGATTCCGGCACGGGTCGCTTTCATCGGATAATTCAGGGTGAAGTACTGGACGTATCGAAGTATGCGCGTCTTAATCCCCCGGTGAGGAAACGAGGAACCCAACCGGAATGAGCACCAAGGACCTGTGCGAACTCGACGCCGTAACCCTGCGCCGGATGATCGGCCGCAAGGAAGTCTCTCCCGTCGAACTGACCGACGCCTGCATCGCCCGGATCGAGACCATCGACGCTACGGTCAACGCCATGGTGACCCGCAGTTTCGAGCGCGCCCGCGCCGAAGCGGCCAAGGCGGAGGCTGCCGTCATGGCCGGCGAGCCGCTGGGGCTGCTCCATGGGCTGCCGATCGGCATCAAGGATCTCAGCGACACGGGTGGGATCAGGACCACCTACGGATCGGAATTGTTCGCCGATCATGTGCCTGAAAACGATGAACGGGTGGTGGCATCCGTGCGCAAGGCCGGCGCCATCGTGCTGGGCAAGACCAATACGCCGGAATTCGGCACCGGGGCCAATACACGCAACAGTGTGTTCGGCGCGACCCGCAATCCCTTCGATCCGGCACGCACCAGCGGCGGTTCTTCGGGCGGATCGGCCGTAGCGCTGGCCTGCGGCATGGTGCCGCTGGCTACTGGCTCGGACCATGGCGGCAGCCTGCGGACCCCGGCGGCCTACTGCGGCGTGACCGGATACCGGCCTTCTCCGGGGCTGGTACCGACCGAGCGGCGGGGAATCGCGTGGACTCCGTCGCCGGTCGAAGGACCGATGGGCAGGACCGTCGCCGACGCCGCCCTGCTGATGGCCGCCATGGCCGGCACCGACCCGCACGACCCCCTGCCCGGCTGCTCCGATCCCGCCATGTTCCTGAAGCTGCCGGAGGTCGATCCGTCCTCGCTGAGGGTCGCGGTCTCGGCCGATCTCGGCTTCGCCCCGGTCGATGACGGCATCCGGGCGACGTTCCACAATGCGGTCAAGCGGTTCGGCGGCGCCTTCGCGAGCATCGAGGAGGCCGATCCGAAGCTTGCCGGGATAGAGACGGTGTTCGAGACGTTGCGCTCCGTGATCTTCGTCGGTGCCCATCTGGACAAGTTCGAGAAGCAACGGGACAGGTTGGGTCCCAACGTCATCGCCAACATGGAATCGGCCTTGGGGCTGGGCATCCGGGACGTGGCCCATGCCATGACCGAGCAGACCAGATTCTATAAGCAGTTCGCCTCCTTCATGGAGCCGTTCGACGTGCTGATCTGCCCGACGGCATCGGTCCCGCCTTTCCCGGTCGAGCAGTGGTATCCGGAGACGATCAACGGTGCTCCGACCCGCAACTACATGCATTGGCTGGCGCTGGCCTATGGGTTGACGGTGCTGAGCGTACCGGTCGTGGTGGTGCCGTGCGGGCGGGACGCGACGGGCACGCCGTTCGGCATCCAAATCTGCGGCAGGCACGGCTCCGATCATGCGGTGCTCGGGATAGCCCAGGCTATCGAACGGGTGCTGGCCGGTATCCCGGAGCTGAGGCGGCCGGTACCGGACTTGGCAAAGCTCTGAACCCTGCTTACTGTTCGGCCGACCCTGTCGCACAGTCGCTCATCCGGAGGAGGTTTTCCATGACGGGCAAGTCCAATGTGGCCCTGGTGACCGGCGCCAGCCGGGGCATCGGCAAGGCCATCGCCACGGCGCTGGCGCGCGCCGGCTACGATCTGTTGATAACCTCCCGGACGGCGACCGCGCTGGAAACGCTTGCCACCCAGCTCGCGCGGGAGACGGGGCAGCGGGTCGAGTACCGCCACGGCGACCTGCGCGATCCCGAGTTGCCTGAGTCGCTGATCGAGGCGGCGGTCGATGCCTTCGGCGGGCTGGACCTGCTGGTCAACAACGCCGGGGCGACCAAGCGCGGGCCGTTCCTGGAATTGAGCGAGGACGACTGGCAGGACGGCTTCGCGCTGAAGTTCTTCGGCGCGGTCCGGCTGTCGCGGGTGGCGTGGCCCTACCTGAAGCTGAGCGGCGGTCAGGTGATCAACATCATCGGCGCCGGCGGACGGACGCCGACGGCGGAGTTCACCATCGGCGGTTCGGTCAATGCCGGCCTGATGAACTTCACCAAGGCGCTGGCCGACCAGGGGCTGGCGGACGGCGTGCGCGTCAACGGCATCAATCCCGGCCCGATCCTGACGGAGCGGCTGACCGGACGCATCCGCCAGATCTCCCATGCCCAAGGGATCGATACGGAGGAAGCGGCTAGCCGCATGGTGCAGGCGCAGAAAGTCATGCGGTTCGGAGAGCCGGAGGAGA
>DASQKT010000294.1:0-6014 GCA_035630415.1 Skermanella sp. | reverse complement strand
CAGCCTCGGTGCCGGCAAGGCGGTGCTGGAAGCCGTCCGCAAGGTCGATACTCCCGTCCGGCTGAAGGTCGAGGAGGAGGAGGACGACGGTGCGGAGCATGACTCCTCAGGTCTGCGCCGCAAGCTGGTGCTTGGTGCGGTCGTCGCCGTAATCCTGGCCGGCCTGGGCGGCGGCGCCGCCGTCTGGTATCCGATCCACAAGAAGCAGCAGTTCCTGACGCAGACGGTCGAGCGGTCGGCCCAGATCCGGAAGCGCGTGATCGACCGGGCGGCGCAGGTCGCCGCCGGCAGCCAGACCGTCAATTTCGACCAGGACCTCAACGAGCTGGCCGAGGCGATCGCGGAAAGCGGAAGGCTACTGGCGGCCGAACCCAACGCGGCGCTGGCCGACAGCACCGCCCGCATGAAATTCCTGACGTTCGAGCGCGAGTTGCCGCCCCTGCTCGCCAAGGGCGACATCAAGGGGATGCGGACGCTCGTGGAGCGTCTGGCGAGCGATATCGAGGCCGCTGCGGCCCTGGTCCCCGCCAATGCCGAGCACGGACAGACCGACGGCCTTCTGGTCGTCCGCGAGTTGACCAAGCTGACCCGCATCCTGATCGATTTCAGGGCGCTGTCGCTGGAGTTTCCCACAGTGTCGAAGCTGGCGCCGGCTCAGCCGAAGCGCGAGCGGATACAGGCGCTCGACGCGGCGAAGCTGGATTTCACCCGCATTCGCCGGGAAACCAACCGGTACCTTTCCGTCGATTACGTGGTCTTCAACACGGCGGTCAAGGCGGTGGAGGAGCGCGATCTGGCGCTGCTGAACCAGTGGAAAGAGCTTTTGGGTTCAAATCCTGGGTGAGGGTTGAGACACGCGGTCATGGAGATCCGGACCGAAGAGACGATGGCGGTGATGTTCGCGGATGTCTGCGACAGCACGCGTCTCTATGAGGTTCTCGGCGACGCCGCGGCGCTCGCTCTGACCGGTGAGTGTATTCGCCAGATCATCGCGACGTCGGGCCGCTATGGCGGGAAGGTCGTCAAGACCATGGGGGATGGGGCGCTCTTCACCTTCGCCTCCTCCGACGATGCCTATTGCACCGCCGTCCATGTCCAGGAATCCATGCGCGGGGCCGATCTGAAGGTCCGGATCGGCTTTCATGCCGGACCGGTGATCGTGACGGATGACGACGTGTTCGGCGCCACGGTCAACATGGCGTCCAGGCTGGCGGCGCTGGCAAGCCCCGGCGAGGTGCTGATGAGCCGGTCCTGCGTCAACGCCCTCCACCCGGCCTACCGGTCCAATACGCAGCGCCTGAATTCCGCCGTGGTGAAGGGCAGCGCCGACGCCGTGGAGATTTACCGGACGCTGGGCGATCCCGAGAACATCACCGTCGCGGTCGGACAGTTTCAGCACACGCTGGAGAAGCGCGTCGGCCTGCTGACCCTGACCTACCACGGCCTGCAATCGACCCTGGAGGGCGGGAGCGGTTCCCTGCTGCTGGGGCGCGATGCCGGATGCGGCCTGATCGTCAACAGCGACTGGGCATCGAGACGGCATGCCACGGTGGAGGTCCAGAACAGCCGCTTCACCCTGACTGACCACAGCACCAACGGCACCTACTGCCTGGACGACAACCAGCGCCTTCAGGTCCTGAAGCGGCAGGCGACATATCTTCTGACATCCGGCGTCATATCGCTGGGCATCGATCCGACTCAGAACCAGGACAACCTCATCCGGTATCAGTTCGCCACCGGATGAGGGTTGCGATGCCGCGTCAGTGATGCCGCGTCAGTGGAAACGTGCCAGGATCACGGTCACGTTGTCCTTGCCGCCGTGGTCGTTGGCTTCCTGGATGAGCTGGCGCCAGGCGGGCTCGAGCCCGGTCTGGTCGATTTCGGCCAGGATGTCGATGATGGTGTCGTCGGGGACCATGCCGTTCAGGCCGTCGGAGCAGAGCAGGTAGATATCGCCCGCCTGGATCGGCTGGATGGAGATGTCGGCCTCGACATCCTCGATGATGCCGAGTGCCCGCATGATGATGTTGCGGTTGGGCGGCTCGCCGGAACGGCCGGCATCGACCCAAGCCTGATACAGGCTGTGATCGCGCGTGACTTGATCCAGCCGGCCGGCGCGGAAGCGATAGAGCCTGCTGTCGCCGACGTGGAAGACGATCGCTTCCGAAAGGCCGCCGGGAAGCCACATGCCGACGACCGTCGTTCCCATGCCGCGCCCCTCGGGGGCGCCGCGTTCCCGGTTGAGGCCGACGATTCGCTGGTTCGCACGGTAAACGGCGGTGCGGGCGATATCGACCGACACGTCGAGCGGGTCCAGTCCGGACGAGCCCTGCCCGTCCTCCAACGGTTCGTATTCAAGTATATAGTCGTTGACCGCTTCGACCGCCGTCCGGCTGGCGATGTCGCCGCCGAAATGACCGCCCATGCCATCGGCGACCAGGATGAGCCCGAGGTCGCTGTCGATCTGGAAAGAGTCTTCGTTCTGCGAGCGGACACGTCCCACATCGGTGCCGCCGGCGAACTCAACTGAACGTGGGGAACTGCCTGCCATTCAAGATTACATCCGGATCGGGACCGGCTGGAATGCCGGACCATAGTCAAGACTACCGCGCGTTAATGTCACCCTAATCACGGTCACTCAAGGTAAATATCGTCACGTTTCAGTTCCCGCATCCGGAAGGGCCTCCCCGACACGATCCACCCGCCGAGTTTCAATACGGCCGCCGAATACGTGGACGGCGAGAGTAATAAATGATACATCTGCGAGCAGTATACCCGCTACGACTTATTCACGCGGACAGCAAATTGCCACGGGCCGTGCGTGCCGGCGCAAGATGCCGGGGTGGACTGCCAGAGGAAGGTTTCCATGAGCAATGATCTGAACGTCCAGCAAAGTGGCAAATCGGGCGGCGACGCCTTTGGATGGTCCGCGTCCGGGTCGGCCGGAATCGGCGGTGCCGGCACCGTGGCGGCGTCCTCCTTCGGCGGCCCGTTCGGTGATGCGCAAGGGCAGGCCGCCGGCGGCGACGGCTTTTCGGCGTCATCGGCGGGTGGCGCCTTCGGCGGCGACGTCAGCGACAATACGGCCATCGGATCGATCAACATAAGCTTCTGAACCGTTTTCGCGCGGGCTAACTTTTCTATTCGCGGCTTATTATTTCAGGCGTGGGGCATTCATGACGGTGAGAGTTGCGCTTTTCGCGAACCATGACAGTGCGCAGATTGCCGAAATCGCGGAGCAGGTCGCCCAGCTCGGGGCTGTGCCGGTCTCGCTCGACATCCAGATCGGCCGGGCCGGCAAACCGACGCTGACGATCGATCCGTCGCGCGCTCCCCGCTGGGGCGAGGTCGATTTCACCGATATCGGCGCGATCCATATCCGCTGCACGGCGCCGCGCACCCTGCCCGTCCTGCCGCCGGTGGTGAACGAGGCGACCTATACCGGCTACCGCCACGTCTACATCAACGAGCAGGCGCTCAACGCTTCCACCTATGGCTTCTTCGAGCACCTTCACCTGACCGGCCGGCTGGTCATCAACCGGCTGACTTCGGCCTATGTCGATCACAACAGCAAGGCGCAGTTCTACGAGAAGCTGCGGGCGGCGGGCTTCAGCGTCCCGCGCTCCCTCAGCACGAGCGATCCCGAGGAAGCGGCGCGGTTCCTGAACGAGGTCGGCGACGCGGTGGTCAAGCCGGCGATCGGAGTTGGTTCGACCCGTGAAGTGACCGCCGAGGACCGCGCGCGGCTCGACGAGCTGCTGCTGTGCCCTGCCCTGTTCCAGCACCGGGTTCCCGGCTCGACCATCCGCATCCATATCGTCGGCGACCGCGTCGTCCTGCCGCTGCGCATCCTGGCCGACGGTATCGATTCCCGGACCGCGACGCGCGGTTTCGAGTCCGTCACGCTGAACCCGGAGGAGGAAGCGGCCATCGTGCGGGCAAACCGTTCGCTCGGCCTCCACTATGCGGCGTGGGACGCCATCCTGGGCGACGACGGACGGCTGACATACCTGGACTGCAACCCCGGCCCCTTCGTGATGTGGCTGCCGCCCGAACACCGCCGCACCGTGTTCGGCGCGCTGGCGCGTTATCTGGTGACCTTTGCCCGGACGGGAGCGTTGGAGGAAGCCGCCTGAGGCGGCTTTCCAAACTACTTTCCAGCCCACTTTCTAATCGACTTTCTAATCCACGATGGGCTCGAAGAAGCGGGACGACGGGGCGAAGAGGATTTCCAGGAAGCGCTTTTCGCCAGTCTTGATCTGGGCATAGCCTTCGATGCCGATCTCCAGCGAGCGCGTGACGCCGTTGGGTCCTGTCACCGTTTCCCGGTCGAGCGCCACGTTCACGAGGTAGAGCGAGGGTTTGCCCGGCTCACCGGCGATGGGCTTGGCCGAGATTTCGGTGATGACGCCGGTCTGGGGGCCGTAGTCCTGGATTGGGTAGGCGAAGTACTTGATCTGGACCTTCTGGCCGCGCCTGATCTTGCCGATGTCGCGGTTCTGGATCATGACATGGGCTTCGAGCGGTGCCGTATTGCGGACCATCGTGAACAGCGGCGCTCCCGGATTGATGATCGTCCCGCGCTGGATGTGGACGTTGGTCACGATGCCATCGATGATGCTGGTATAGAGCGCCTTGTCGTCGTCGTAGCGGACGCCGGGAACCAGCGTGCGTGACTCCAGGAGCCGCTTGTTCAGTTCGGCGATCTTTTCCCGAATCAAGGCCTGATCGCGCTGGCGGGAGCGCTTCAGATTCTCGATCTCGTTTTCCTGCCGGGCCTGGGAGAAGGTTTCGGCGATCTGCGCCCGGTCGCCCTTGGCGCTTTCCAGCGCCAGCCGGACGTTCTGGATCTCCGCGTCGGCGTTGTTCAGAGCGCGCTGGAGATCGCTGACCCTGGTCTGTGCCCGCTGAAGTTCGACCTGCGGGATATCGCGCATGGCGAAAAGCTGCTGCTTGACGCCGAGGTCGTGGCGGGCGCTGCCGAGATCCTCGTCAGTGCCGGCGCGATTGCGTTGGGTGATCTGAAGCTGGATTTCGATCTGGCGGATACGGTTGTCGATGGCCGCCTGCTCGGTCGCCCTGCGCTGAGTCAGGTTGAGGCGGTCCAGTTCCATCTGGCTCAGGCGGAACTCCGCCGTCTTGGCGGCTTCGCGCTCCTGGTGCTGCAAGCCGCCGATCTGGCGCTGGAGCGCTTCCTGTTCCGGCGTTGTCGCCGCTCGTATCTTCTCCTGGATGGTGGCCAGTTCTTCGCCGACGAAGACGGGCGAGTTCTCGCCGACCTCGACATTTTCGATCAGGCCGCCACCGATCGCCTGGACCACCATGGCTTGGCGCTGGAGCTTGAGCGGCGCTTCCACGACGGTATCCTTGGTCGCGTAGCCGGAATAGATCAGCATCCCGATCAGCGTGACGAACAGAGAATAGATCATCCCCCGGAAGAAGGCGCTGGGCGAGCTGTAGAGCAGCGTCGCCGCCTTGAGGGGATGACGGGTGTCATGGACGGCCTTCTTCGCCGCCGCCTTCTTGACCAGCTTCCTGGCTGGTTTCGGAGTCGGCTTGGCTGGCGCCGGAGGTTTTGCTTTTGGCTTCTCAGCCGCCGGTTTTCCCGTTGCCGGCTTCTTTGCGAACAGTTTCATGCCGGGGCGATGCAGACCTGATGGCGCAACCATTCCTCGAACAGCACGTCCTTGATCTGCTTCACCAGCGCCTCGTTCAACTTGGTGACGGTACGGGAATAGATCTTGTAGATCGTCCACATGCCGTTCTCGCTGAACGGTCCGATGACCCCGTCGTCGCGGCAGGCGAAGGCCCGCTCGTCCACTTCCGACGGGAGCATGCCGCGCTTGAGATTGCCGATGTAGCCGCCGCTGAAGCGGGTATTCTCATCGACCGAATATTGCCGGGCGAGTTCGACGAAGTCGGTCACGCTGTCGGTCGCCGCCGACAGCGCCTTTTCCGCGTCGGTCTTGGTGCGGCAGGCGATGCGGGCGACGGAGATGGACGTGAAGCGGGCG
>DASQKT010000293.1:0-2166 GCA_035630415.1 Skermanella sp. | reverse complement strand
CTCAAGGTACGCGCCTTCCGCCATCAGGCAGCATGGATCGACGTCAACGATGGAGCCACCGCCATCAGAGCGGAAAAGCTGGTCGCGGAAAACCGCGCCGACTTCGACCATTGGTTCGGACAAGGGGCACCGCAGCCTGTGCGGGAACGCGTGCTGCACGTGATCTCCGGCGCCGATGGCGTGCTCCTGAGCCGCAGGGATGGACGCTGGCTTCTGCCGGCCTGGAGCGCTGCCGAAGACGACGGCTCCTGGCGGGAGATGGGCAGTTTCGACGACCTGGACGAAGCGGCGGGAGCGATCTTCCGGCATCGCGTGCTGTCGCGCGCTTACCCCGGCGGTCTCGCGCCGGATACAAACGAAGCGCCGGTATGGGTCGATGGCGACGCCTTGGCCTCGATCCGCAAAGCCGAACCGTCGATCGATCGCGTCCTTTCCTTCGTCGGGGCTGTATCATGACGGCGAAGGTCAACGTCGTCTCGCTGATCGAGACCCTGCATATCGGCGGCGACGAAAACCGGCTGCTGACGCTGGCGCGGCACATCGACCGCGACCGCTTCCGGCACCGCGTCATCCTGATGATGTCTCCATCCCCGGAGAGCGAAGCCCAGTTGGGTCCGATACTTGGAGCCTACCGGGACTGCGATATCCGCGTCGATGTCGTGCCGGGCATATCGGCCGACCGGCTGCGAAATCGCGTCGGCGCATTGCGCGACGGCGTCGGACTGATCGGCAAGCTCAGCCGCCTGCTGCGGGACGACAAGGTCGATATTCTCGATACCCGCAAGCATTTCTCCATTGCGGTCGGCGTTGCCGCCGGGCGCCTTGCCGGCGTTCCGGTAATTGTCGGGACCGAATATTTCCATCAGGTGCTCAAGGGCAAGGGGATGAGCCGGTACCTGCTCGGGCAGTCCTCGCTCAGCGGCCTGGACGCCCTGATCAGCGATTCCCAGGACGCGATAGACGGCTATCAGGGATGGCTGCTGCGGCGGCATCCGCGCGCCGTCGTCATTCCCAACGGCATTCCTTTCCCGCAGGCCGACAAGGGACGGGCAGAAATGCGGGCATGGTTCGGGCTGCCGGCCGACCCGTCGATCCGGGTGATCGGACAGATCAGCCGCCTGATGCCGTACAAGGGCCAGCGCGTCCTGCTCCAGGCAGCCGCACCGCTGATGGCAAAATACAAGCACGTCTACCTGCTGATCTGCGGCTATGCCGAAACCCCGGCCTATGTCAGGGAGTTGGAGCAACTGGCGCTCGACCTCGGCATTGCCGACCGGGTGCGAATGGCGGGATATCCGGGCCGCGTCGGCGATGTCTGGACCGCCATCGACATTCACGCCCACCCGACGCTGTTCGATTCATCGCCCCTGGCGATCCACGAGAGCATGGCGCTCGGCTTGCCGGCTGTCGTAAGCGACGAGGGCGGCATCCCGGAACTGGTGGCCGACGGCGTCACTGGGCTGATCGTCCCCAAGGGCGATGTCGAAGCTTGCACCGCCGCCCTCGACCGGCTGCTTAGGAGTCCCGACCTGAGCGCCCGGCTGGGTTATGCGGCCCGCCAGCGCTACGTCGAGCGCCACCGGCCGGAAACGATGGTCCGGGCCACCGAAGCCCTGTTCGACGCGCTCCTGTCCGGGAAACGCCGCAAGTCCGCCTGATCCCGTTCACCGGGAGGTTGGGATATGGCGCTGTTCCAGCAGCGCCAGATAGCGGCTGACTGCACGATCGACCGTGTATTCAGCCGCCTTCGCCCGCAGCCGGTCCCGGGGCGTCGGTTGGTCCAGCGCATGGCCGATGGCCGTCGCCAGACTTTCCGCATCGCCGACGGGCACCAGACCGCCGAGGCTGCCACCTTCGAGAATCTCACGCGGGCCGCTCGGGCAGTCGGTCGCGACCACCGGCGTGCCGCAGGCCATCGCCTCGATCAGGGCGCCCGGCAGCCCGTCGAACTTGGAGGAGAGCACGAAGAGCGACGCCTTGGACATATAGGCGAAGGGATTGCCGGCGAAGCCGGGCAGATCCACGTCGGCGCCGATCCCGAGCTGCGCCACCAGTTGCTCAAGCTCCGCCCGATAGCCGCCCTCGCCAAGGATGACCAACCTTGCCGGCCGCCTCGCACGGACCAGCGCGAAGGCCCGCAGCAGTGTCGCGAAATCCTTCTGGTCC